>JADLHG010000066.1 GCA_020848905.1 Deltaproteobacteria bacterium | reverse complement strand
TGGCGCGCAGGGGTTCGCGAGGTCCTCTTTCCGGCGGGAACCTATGCGCTTCATCTCCACGCGGGCGTGCGCGTCGTCGAAATGACCTGACCATCGCCCATACTCACCGTTCCCTCGGGCTCGTTCGCGCAGACTTGAGCCGCACCTGCTGCGGACCTGTCCGACATTCGACACGACGACCTGAGCCAAGCTCTCTGGTTCCACGTCCGATGAGCGACGCCGGTGGCAATCACGCGTCCCGGATGATGCCGGTCGCGTGCGTGGGAACGCGCATGGCGCCGACGGCAACCGAGCCCGCAGCCGAGACGGCAACCACAGCCGAGACGGCAACCATGGTCGATTGCCCGACACGGTCGGGGTCCCACGATTGAACCGCCCCGGGTTCTCCGGAGGCTCGGTTGCGTGAGTCACGCGGCCTTCTCGGAGGTGCTGTGACTCAGGTAGTAGGCCTTCTCATACTCCGCTGGGGATGTCCATCCGATCGGCTCGAGGAGCCGCGTGTTGTTGAACCAGTAGACCCATTCCAGGGTGGCGAACTCCACGTCCTCGATGGTGCGCCAGGGGCCGCGGCGACGGATGACCTCGGTCTTGTACAGGCCGTTGATCGTCTCGGCGAGAGCGTTGTCGGAGGCGTCACCGACGCTGCCGACCGAGCAGGCGATGCCGGCCTCGGCCAGCCGGTCGGTGTAGCGGATCGAGACGTATTGCACGCCCCTGTCGCTGTGATGCACGCACTCGCCCCGATGAGGTCATGCATGCAGTGCCTGCTCGAGGGCGTCGAGCGCGAGGTCCGTTCGCAGCGAGCTCGACACCCTCCAGCCGACGATGAGGCGCGAGAAGACATCGACGACGAAGGCGACGTAGACGAAGCCGGCCCAGGTGGCGACGTAGGTCAGGTCGGCCGGCCATCGACGACGAAGGCCACGTAGACGAAGCCGGCCCAGGTGGCAACGTAGGTCAGGTCGGCGACCCAGAGCTGGTTGGGGCGGCTCGCCTGGAACTCTCGTCGGACGAGGTCCAGCGGCCGAGCGGCAGCGCCACCGGCCACCGTCGTCCGGGTGAACGCCCGGCCCCGCACTGCTCCGCGCAGGCCCATCGCGCGCATCAGCCGCTGGACGGTGCAGCGAGCCACCGAGGTGCCTTCCTGCACCAGCTGTCGCCAGACCTTCTCGGCGCCGTAGACGCCGCCGTAGCTCTCGTCCCAGACCCGCCGAATCTGCACGCGCAGCTCGTCATCGCGCTTGGCCCGCGCACAGCGCAGCTCAGGGTCCCTTCTGCGGGCCGCGTGCGTGTAGTAGGTCGCCGGGGCCATCGGCAGCATGGCGCAGATCGGCTCGACCCCGTGGGCCCCTCGGTGCTCCTCGATGAACGCCACCATCACCTCGGTCGGCGGTCGAGCTCCGCCTGTGCGAAAAAAGCCGACGCCTTGCGCAGTATCTCGTTAGCGCGCTTCAGCTCGCGGACCTCGCGCTCCAGCTCCTTGAGCCGCTCACGCTCGCCCGTCGTCAGCCCGGCGCGCTTCCCGGTGTCACGCTCGGCCTGCCGCACCCACCGGCGCAGCGTCTCCGTCGTGCAGCCGATCTTCGCTGCAATCGAGCCGATCGCCGCCCACTCCGACTCATGCTCGTCCCGGTGCTCTAACACCAGCCGCACCGCTCGCTCCCGCACCTCTGGTGAAAACGTGCTCGGTCGTCCCATGTCTGCATCCTCTCAACAAATGGAGCCTCCAGGAAAGCCGGGGCGGTTCAACCACGGTTGGGTGCAAATGCACTGCAGGGTGCAAATGGCAACCACGGTTGGGTGCAAATGCGGTTGGGTGCAAATGGCGGTGGCATGCAAGTGGGATCATCGAGCCGTTCCGGACGGCGCTGCGGTAGCTGGCGGATGGCGGCCTCTCGTCGATGAGGCTCGCGAGCATTCCGCGACGATCGGCGCACTATGCTCCTCCGCAGGACAATCACCCGGATCGATCGCACGTCGCACGATCCTCGCGATCTTGATCAGACCTTGCCGCCCCAGTCGATCGACAGGGAGTGGACCACCAGGCGACCGTCCTCGAGGAGGACCGTCAGCTCGAGGGGTGTCCCCGAGAGGGAGACCCAGGTTGCGCGGACGGGGATGGTGACCGCCCCGGAGAGCTCCCCGCTCGCGGCGTGGAAGAAGCGCACCCGGCCGCGCTGCGCGATCGCCACGAGCCCCGCCGCGCTCGCCGCCGCGTCGGGGGGCTGCTCCTCGGCGCCCGGAAGCAGGCGCACGACCTCCTGCGACCGAGCGTGGTAGAGGCGCAGCTCCCCGTCGTCGCGCCCGAAGACGAGCTGGTCCTTGTCCACGAAGGTCAGCGTCTGCAGCGCGCCCGCGAGGGCCCAGGTGATGCCGCGCGTCTTCAGGTCGAGCAGCCCCACCATCCCCTCGCGACAGGCCCGCGCCAGCGTGTCGCCGAGCCGCACGAGCTGCGTCACGCGATACGCGCAGATCGGCTTGCCCACCGGCGGCTCGAGGTAGAGGCCCACGGGACAGCGCCGCGCGGGCGGCAGCGCCATCTGCGCCGGCTCGACGGGCGTCGCGCCGCACGAGAAGTGATGTACCCCCATTGCCTCGGGAAGATCCACCGACCAGCGCATCACGTTCCCGGTCTCGGTGCCGAAGAAGACCGACTTCCCCTCGGGATCGAACGCGGCCGCGGTGACCACGTACGGCCCCTTCACCTGCCGCACCATCTCCCGCCGCTCCGTGTCCCAGTAGACGGCGCTATGCCCCCCCGCGCTGAGCAGGTGGCGCCCGTCGGGAGAGAACTCGAGTGCGTCGATGCGTCCGTCGTGGCTCGCCGGCGCGGGTCCCCGCTCCTCGGGCCGACGACGTGGCCTCTGCCCCAGGTCCTCGAGGAGCCGCACCGGAGCTTCGCCGTCTCGGCGGAGAAACACGACGCCGCCGCGCGAGGTGCCCGCAGCGAAGCGACCCTCCGGGCCTTGAGCCCCCGCGGTCATCCCGGGCCCGAAGCTCGCACGCAAGCGCCCCTGCTGCACCGACACGCGCACCGCGGGAGCGCTGGCTCGCTTGCACCCCCCGGCCGCGAGGAGCGGGAGGCCAGCGGCGCCGAGCACCGCCAGGGCGCGAAGGGGAATCATCTGCGAGGGAGTGAGGAGCGCACGGGGTGGATCCGTCGGCGACTAGCGCTTGAAGAGCAGCACGAGCGCGAGAGATAGCATGATCGCCGCCGCCGCGCCAAGGAGGGCCGCCGTCAGCGCGGGACGCGCGACGTACCAGGCCCGCGGAGCTTGCGGGATCACCTCGACAGGAGAGCGCCGGCGGATGGAGCCCGTGCGCTTGCGACGCCGCACGAGACCTCGTATCGCGGCCTGGCGTGCGGCGATGCGCGCCTCGGGAGGCACCAGAACGCGCGGCCTGCCGCGGCGCACACGATGCGCGACCCGCGCGAGGCTTGCCTGCTGCTGCGCGCAGTCCGGACAGCTTCGCACGTGGCGCGCCACCACCGCCTGCTGTTCGGGGCCCATCTCCTCGGCGAACCCCATCGCCTCGGGCGTAAGACAGCCTCGCTCGTCGAGCAGCGGGATCTCGTCGAGGAGCGCCACGGGGTTCACGACGGGCTGCCCCCCACCGAGAGGCCGAGCCCCACCGCCGAGAGTCCCGCCGTCGCGAGGCGGCGCACGTCGGCCACGCTTCGGCCGGTCACCGCCGCGACCTCGGCCAGCTTCAGCCCGTGCCACAGGGTGAGCTGCAAGACCTCGCGCGTCGATCCATCGAGCCCCGCGAGCGCGCGCTCCACGTCGGGATCCTGCAGCCGCATCCCCGGCAGATCGATCGGTCCCTCCACCGGCGCGTACTCGGGGTCGAGCGCGGCCGGGTGCGAGCGCACCTCCGTGCGGTGGTGGTGTGTCACGGCGTTGCGCGCGAGGCCGTAGAGCCACGCCTTCAGGCTCGTCGACCCGTCCTGAGAGGCAGCGATGTCCTCGACCGCGGCCGCCAGCACACGCTGATAGACGCTCGTGGCCGACGCGAGGCCGACCAGCCGCGCGCAGTAGCCGTAGAGCTCGTCCTGGTAGGTTTCGAGGAGCAGCTCCACGGCGCGACGTACGTCGCCGTTCTTCAGAGCCGTGACGATCACCGTCTCGCTCACCGAATGGATCATGGGTACAGCCGGGACCTCCTCGAGCCGACGGCGGGCCGCATGAGGCCGCGCTGGTCTGACCCCTTCACCCTCCGCGCGACTCGGTCTCTATTAATGTACGCTGCCGCTCCGAGGGCGTGCCACCGCTTTGTTGCGCCCGTGCGGAAGCGCGCCCCTTGCCGCACGGGGTCAAGCTCCCGCCGCCGGCAAGCCTTACCTACCGGGCCGCCGTACCATGTGCTAAGGTCCGCGCGCCCTGGCTCGCACGAAGGAGGGGAAGCAAGCGATGCGATGTGGCTCCATCCCCCGCCGATTGGCGCTAACCCTGTTCGTCCTGGGAGCGCTCCCCAGCGCAGCGGACGCAAAGAAGAAGGCCGCGGTGCTGCCGTTTGGCGGCCCCGGAGCGGCGGGTGCGCGCGCGGGGGTGGTGGCGGCCCTCCGGGCCAAGTTCGACATCGTGGGGCAGGAGGCCTATGACACCGCCGCCGGCGACCTGGGGGTGGACGGCCGCACCGCCGCCGGGATGGCCGCTGTCTGCGGCAAGCTCAAGTGTCACGCAGTGATCAAGGGCTCCGTGGGGAAGCGGCGTCGCAAGTTCACGGTGGTCGTCACGGTGTACGACGGCAGCTCGGGCAAGGCGCTCGGCCGACGCGCCGCGACAGTGCGGGGCGTCAGCGCCGTGGCTCGCGCCGGTTCCGCCCTCGGCAAGAACTGTGCGCCGCTCGTGGCACGTGGCAGCGCGGGGAAGGCGGGCGTGAGCGCTCCGCCGGACCAGGGGGAGAGGCAGCCTCCGCCGCAGCCGCCTCCAGCGCAGCCCGTGGCGCGACGGCCTCCGCCCCAACCCGCGCCGGCCCAGCCACCGACGGGCTCCCCTCCGGTGGTGGAAGCGGACAGCCCGCCGCCCGCGCAGCCGCCGGTGGCCAAGGCCTCCCCCTCGGGCGAAGACACCTCGGACATCCCCGCCTACAAGCCCAAGCGGAAGAAGTCCAAGCGGCGCGCCTCGGCCGACGACGAAGGCGACGAGGACCGCGACGACGACCGGGATCGCGACAAGGACAAGGACTCCGACGAGGGCGACGACGACGAGGGGCGCGTCAAGGTCAAGAAGAAGCGCCGTCGCGGTAAGCTCGCCGGGCTCTTCGACGTGAGCGTGGCCCTCGGGCTCTCCACGCGAAACTACGAGCTGGCCGGGGCGAACCCCGACCAGAACAGCCGCTACGACGGAGGCATGTTTCCGGAGCTCACGATCCGTGGCGAGCTCTACCCTCTCGTCCCGTTCATGGACAACTTCGCGCGCAACCTGGGACTCGGGCTCACCTACGCGCGACACATCAGCATCAGCACCAAGCTCCCGTCGGGGGACAGCGACGTCAGCACCTCGTCGCAGGAATTCCTGATGGACCTGCGCGTGCGCTGGGCCTTCTGGGACAGCGTGACGAGCCCGGCCTTGACCGCCTTCGTGGGCTTCGGCATGCGCGACTTCTCGCTCGGCCAAAACACCGTGCTCACGAGCTTCGCCTACAAGTTCGCCCGGTTCGGCGTGGCCGCCCTGGTCCCCTTCGGCACCCCCCTCATCGCGGGGGAGCTCGGCGCCGACGCGAGGCCGATCTTCTCGATCGGACAGGAGGCGGTAGACGCGTACGGCGTGCGAAGCGGCGGGTTCGCCTGGTCGGTTCGCGCTGGCGCCTCGGGCCGCGCCAGCCTGGGCCTCATGACCCTGAGCTACTTCCTGACCTTCGAATACCTCAGCTTCGGGTCGTCCTTCGAAGGGCTCGACCCCGCGGTGAGCCCTCCGCGCAGGGGCTATCCGGACCGCACCGAGCCGACCTCCGGCAGCGACCGCTACATCCGGCTGTGGGTCGGCGCCGGCATCGGGATCTGACCGCCCACACCCTCATCCCTTCTCGAGGAGGAACCATGTTCTGCCGCTCAACCGTGCTCACTGCCCTCTTGGCGCTCGGCGTCGCGACCCCGGCTCACGCCGAGGACCCCGCAACCTGGGAGCTCGATCAGAGCCACTTCGCCGTGGGCTTTTCGGTCCGGCACATGATGATCAGCAACGTGAAGGGCGAGTTCACCAAGGCCCAGGCCACCCTGACCTACGATGGCCAGGACGTGACCAAGGCCGTCGTGGAGGCCTCCGTCGAGGTCACGAGCATCACCACGAAGAACGCCAAGCGTGACGCGCACCTGAAGAGCCCGGACTTCTTCGACGCCGCGAAGCACCCCAAGCTCACCTTTAAGTCCACCAAGGTGCGCCGCGGCTTCCGCGGTCAGCTCAAGGTGACGGGGGAGCTGACCATCCGCGGCGTGACCAAGCCCCTCGAGCTGGCCGTCATGGGGCTCGGCAAGCCGATCAAGGACATGATGGGCAAGTCGCGCGTCGGCATCCAGGCTGCCGGGAAGATCAGCCGCAAGGAGTTCGGCATGACCTGGAACAAGACCCTCGACAAGGGGGGCCTCGTGGTCGGTGACGACGTGTTCATCACCCTCGACGCCGAGTTCATCCGCAAGGAGAGCGGCGCGGCGGCGGCGAAGTAGCCCGCGCCGCGTAGTCCCCGCCATGTAGCCTGCTCCCGCCTCCCTCGTCCCCCCGGGGCTGGCCTCGAGCCCCAACAGCCTCGAGATCCTTTCCCTCCCCCGTGCGTTTGCACGACGTTAGCGATACCCTCGGGCGTCGCCCGACCCTCGCCCTACCGACCCAGGTTGCTTTTCGGAGGCTGCCATGTCCCGACCGCTCCGTCGTCTCGTCCTCACCGTCCTGCTGCTCTCGGCGGTACAGTGCGCGCACCAACCAGGGTCGGTCCGCACCGCGTCGCTCCCGCCGTTGCGGGTAGACCCCTTCGCCGGGCTCGACCCTCTCGGAGAGGACAAGCCGCAGGCCTTCACCTTCCGGCATGGACCGAAGCCGCCGCCCGAGACGGGCGAGAAGGTGACGCTCCCCTTTCCCCCGCCCGCGAGCCCCGGCGCGGTGCGCAAACCCGTCGCCCCCGAGCTGAAGGTGCTCCGCACGCAGCCCCAGGGCGAGGACGGCCTCATCGGCGCGGTCAGCGCGACCTTCAACCAGCCCATGGTCCCCGTCGCCGCGCTCGAGGACCTCGCGCGTTTTCCCGTGCCCCTCAAGATCGAGCCCGTCGTCCCGGGTCGCTTTCGCTGGCTCGGCACGGCCACCGTCACCTTCGAGCCCACCGGACGCATGCCCTTCTCGACGCGCTACGAGGCCCGCATTCCGGCGGGCACGCGCGCCCCGAGCGGCCGCGTACTCGAGGAGGAGGTCCGCTGGAGCTTCGCCACTCCGCGCGTGACGCTGGTCCAGGCCCTGCCGAATCGCTGGAACAGCCAGGTGCGCCCCGACACCGCGCTCGCCTTTCAGTTCAACCAACCGGTCGCCGCCCGCGAGGTGCTCAAGCACCTGCAGAGCCCCCAGCTCGCCGCCGAGGACCTCGAGATCGTGCCCCAGGCCGAGTGGGCCAGCCTCAAGTACGTCGGCAAGGCGGTCGCCACCTGGGAGGTTCCACGCACGGTAGTGCTCCGGCCCAAGCGCCCGCTCCCACTCGCCACGCACTTCTCGATCCAGCTCAGCGCCGGCCTGACCGGCGAGGGACCGCTGCCCACCACGCGTCCCCTCGACCACGTCTTCTCGACCTACAGCCCGCTGCGCATCGAGGAGATCCGCTGCAACGACTCGAGCCACTGCGACCCCGAGTCGGGCCTCGCGGTGCGCTTCAATAACCCCCTCGTCACGGCGGACCCCGAGGCGCGCGTCACCGTCACGCCGAAGGTCGCCGAGCTCAAGGTCAGCTCGAGCGGCTCCTGGGTCAGTCTGGAGGGCGCATTCAAACCGCGCACCAAGTACACGGTGCGCGTCGCCGAGGGGTTCAAGGACATCCACGGCCAGCTCCTCGCCCAGGGGTCGAGCAAGGCGCTCACCACGGGCGACCTCTACCCCGCGCTCGACTTCACCGCCTCCGGGCACGCGGTGCTGGAATGGAAGCAGGGGCGCCAGGTGCCGCTCAACGTGACCAGCGTGAAGAGCGCCCGGCTGCGCATGGTGAAGGTGGAGCGCGCGCAGCTCCTCACGCTCCTCGAGACCGCCAGGCACTCGTGGGACGACGGCGGACGACGCGACCCGCTCGCCGGGATCCGCGGCATCGTGGTCAACCGCACGCTGAAGACCGGCGTCCCGATCAACGGACGCGCGCGGCTCGGCCTCGCCACCGACGAGGCGCTCGGCAGCGGCGCCCCCGGCGTGGTCTACGTCGAGCTCCGCTCCGAGGAGCTCCGCCGCTACTACAAGTACGCGAACCCCTTTCGCGGCCTGCTGGTCAACCTGACCGACATCGCGCTGCTCGCGCGCTACGACCACGACAAGATCCTCGTGCTCGCCACGGGGCTGCAGAGCGGCGCACCGCTCGCCGGCCTCGACCTCGAGCTGCGCGACGGCGCGGGGGTCGTGCGCTGGAAGGGACGCACGAGCGCCGACGGCACGGCGGAGCTGCCGGGGAGCCGCCCGCTCGACACCAAGCGCCCCTTCGTGCTCTGGGGGAGCCGCGGCAAGGACACCACCTTCGCGCTCCTCGACGCGTCGGGAGCCGGCGGCGGCTACCTCTCGTCGTACGCGAGCTGGCACGGGACGCGCGCGAAGCGCGAGCTGCGCATGCATCTCTTCACCGACCGCGACCCCTATCGCCCCGGCGAGAAGGTGCACCTCAAGGGGATCCTGCGCATGGTGGACACCACGCCGAACGGCGGGGTGGAGCCCATCGCCCACGACGCGCGCGAGGCCAAGGTGCGCATCACCACCGCGCGAGGGCGCAAGCTCCTCGAGGTCAAGCGCACGCTCAGCCCGAGCGGCGCCTTCGCCGTGGACGTGGAGATCCCGGAAGGGGCCGACCTCGGCAACTACCACGTCTCGGTCCGCACCGACGCCGGATACTCCTCGGGGAACTTCCGCGTCGAGGAGTACCGGGCTCCCGAGTTCGAGGTGAAGGTGGAGACGCCGGACCGCGCGCACTTCTTCCGCGACGAGCTCCGGGCCAAGGTGGGGGCGGACTACCTCTTCGGCGCGCCGATGGCCGGGGCCGAGGTGAAGTGGACGCTCCGGCGCAGCGACACGAGCTTCGTGCCGCCGAACAACGACGGCTTCTCCTTCGGCGAGGCGGTCCCGTGGTGGTTCCGTTGGAGCTACCGCTTCGGACGCCGCGGAGGACGCCACGGCGGCTATCTCGAGGACAGCGGCGGAGAGGGGAAGATCGTCGAGCGCGGCGAGGGCCTGCTCGACGCGGGGGGCCGGCTCCCGGTCGCCGTCCGGCTCGAGCGGGACAAGGAAGACCGGCGGCACGGCGCGGCCTCCTTCACGCTCGAGGCCGAGGTGCTCGACCAGAACCGGCAGAGCATCGCCGGTCGCAAGACCCTGACCGTGCACCCCGCGTCGCTCTACGTCGGCCTGCGCCCGGAAAAGACGGTGATCAAGGCCAGCGAGCCCGTGGCCCTGGCCGCCGTCCTGACCGGCCTCGACGGCAAACGCGTAGCGGGCCGCGAGCTCACCCTGCGCGCGCTCGAGGTGGTGAACAAGGCGCGCGCGGTCCAGGAGGACGGTGAGTGGCGCTACCGCTACGAGAGCCGCGAGGTAGAGGTCGCGAGCTGCGCCGTCAAGACCGCCCCCGAGGCGGCGAGCTGCGAGCTCACGCTGCCGAAGCCGGGAATGTATCTGGTGCGCGCCGAGACGAAGGACGAGCGGGCGAGGCTCGCGCGCACGACGATCCAGGTCTACGCCTACGGTCCGGGCTACGTCCCCTGGCAGCTCGAGAACCAGTCCAAGATCGAGCTCGTCGCCGACAAGGCGAGCTACCGGCCCGGGGACACGGCCCGCATCCTGATCAAGTCTCCGCTCGCGAAGAGCCGCGGCTTCCTCACGCTCTCGCGCGGGGGGATCGCCTCGCACCGGCTCCTCGCGCTCGACGGGAACGCGCAGGTCGTGGAGGTGCCCATCGACCCGCGCCACCTCCCCGAGCTCCACGTCGGTGTCGCGCTCGGTCGCGGTCGCACCAAGATCACGGAGGGCAGCAAGGACGCGGCGCGTGACCTCGGCCGCCCCACCTTCGCCTTCGGCTCGCTTCGCCTGCCGGTCTCGCTCGAGCAGAAGACGATTACCGTGATCGTGAAGCCGGCAAAGGAGACCGTCCGCCCGTCGGAGACGGTGAAGGTCACCCTGGAGACCAAGGACGCGCGCGGCAACGGCGTCGCCGCGGAGCTCGCCGTGATGGTGGTCGACGAGGGCGTGCTCTCGCTCCTCGGCTATCAGACGCCGAGCCCGCTCGAGGTCTTTCACCGCGAGCGCGCGGAGGAGACGGCGATCCAGGACAACCGCAACAACCTCCTCAAGCGCGAGAGCAAGTTGCAGCGTCCGAGACCCCGCGAGGCGGCAGCGACGAAGGACGGCAAGAAGTATGCACGCAAGTCCGAGATCATGGGCGCTGTCGCCGCGAACGGCGGGGGACGCGGGCGCGGGCACTACGGCGCCGCGGGGGGCGCGCTGGCCCAGCCGGCCTCCCCGATGCCCGAGACCACCGCCGATCGCTCACCAGGGCGCAAGGTCGCGCTCACGAGGAACGCGCTCCCGCTCGACGGACGCGACAAGGAGGCGCCGCGCATCCGCTCGCGCTCGTTCTTCGCCACCACGGCCTACTACAATCCGTCGGTCACGACGGGTGAGGACGGCCGCGTGACGCTCGAGGTCAAGCTCCCCGACAACCTCACCACCTTCCGCATCATGGCCGTGGCGCTCGACCCGGCCACCCCCGATCGCTTCGGCAAGGGGGAGGCGCAGGTGAAGGTCCGCAAGGCGCTCCTGCTCCGGCCGTCGCTCCCGCGCTTCCTCTCGATCGGGGATCGCTTCGAGGCCGCCGTGATGGTGCACAACGAGACCGACCGGCCCGGAACGGTCGACGTGCTGGTGCGCGGCCGCAACGTGAAGGCCACCGGAGAGGGACGGAAGCGCGTCGAGATCCCCGCCCACCGAGCGGCCGAGGTGCGATTTCCGATGGAGCCCATGGCCCCGGGTCCCGCGCGGCTCCAGTTTGCGGCGGTGCTCGGCGACGAGACCGACGCGGTGGAGAAGCAGCTCCCGGTCCTGCTCCCGGCCACGACCGAGGCCTTCGCGACCTACGGCATGACGGACGCGTCGCTCGCACAGCCCGTGCTGCCGCCGAAGAACGCGCTCCCCGGCTACGGCGGCCTCGAGATCTCCATGAGCTCGACGGCGCTCACGGGCCTGCAGGACGCGGTGCGCTACCTGGTGGACTACCCGCACGGCTGCACCGAGCAGACCGCGAGCCGGCTCCTGCCGCTCGCCGGACTGAAGGACATCTTGCAGGACTTCCAGATCGCCACGCTGGCCGACGAGACGGCGCGTCACCGTCTGATGAAGACGGGGATCGCGCGGCTCGAGAGCCTGCAGCGCTGGGACGGCGGCTGGGGGATGTGGGAGGGGGCCCAGGTGAGCTGGCCCTACCTCACGGCCTACGCCATGTTCGCGCTGCGGCGGGCGAAGGAGGCCGGCTACCCGGTCGACGACGGGAAGCTCGCGCGGGGGGCCCGCTTCCTCAAGCAGCTCCTCGACTACCCCCGTCGCGAGTTCGGCGAGCAATACGCCTACGTAACGCAGACGCTGAGCGTGTGGATGCTCTCCGAGCTCAAGCAGCACGAGCGCGAGCACGCGAAGCGCCTCTACGAGAAGCGCAACGAGCTGCCACTCTTCGCCCGCGCGTGGCTGATGCAGGCGCTCCACCGCGCCGACGGCCGCACGACCGAGGTGAACGAGCTCCTGCGCGAGCTCGATAACGCCGCCAGCGAAACGGCCTCCGCGGCCCACTTCTCCGAGGTGAAGACCGAGAGCCTGCGCCTGCTCATGCACAGCGAGGACCGCACCGACGCGATCGTGCTCTACGCCCTGCTCGAGGTGGCCCCGGAGCACACGCTCCTGCCCAAGGTGGTCCGCGGCCTGATCCAGGCGCGCGTCCGCGGCATGTGGTCCACCACCCAGTCGAACGCCTACGCGCTCACGGCGCTCTCCCGCTACTACAAGCAGGTGGAGAAGGTGGTCCCCGACTACGTGGCGCGCCTCTGGCTGGGCGAGGCGGGCTTTCTCGGGGAGGAGCGCTTCAAGGGACGGCAGATGAAGGTCGTCCAGCAGAACGTGCCGCTCGCCGCCCTGCAGGACGCGGGGAAGCAGGACCTCATCTTCGACAAGCAGGGCCCCGGCAAGCTCTACTACCGCGTGGGGCTCCGTTACGCGCCGACCGACCTGCGCCTGCCTCCCGAGGAGCAGGGCTTCGCGGTGACCCGCACCTACGAGCCCGTGGAGGGGCTGAAGGAGAGCGTGGTCCGCGCGAGCGACGGCTCGTGGCGCATCAAGGCCGGCAGCACCGTGCGCGTCCGCCTCACGGTGGTGGTCCCGGGCCAGCGCTACTTCGTGGCCGTCATGGATCCCCTCCCTGCGGGCCTCGAGGCGGTGAACCTGGACTTCCAGACCAGCGCCACTTCGCGCCTCGCCGGGGAGCGCAAGCACCGGGTCTACGACTTCTGGTCCTGGTACGCGCTCTTCGCCTTCGAGCACAAGGAGCTCCGCGACGAGAGCGTGGTGCTCTATGCCGATCGTCTCCCGGCCGGCGTGTACGAGTACACCTACCTGGCGCGCGCCACGACCCTCGGTCGCTTCGTCGCCGCGCCGACCAAGGCCGAGGAGATGTACCAGCCCGAGACCTTCGGCCGCACGGGGACGACCTTCGTCGAGGTGCGGTAGCGCGCGCGTGAGCGACACAGCCGAGCCGCGCGGCGGCGATCGCATACTGTCGGTGGCGCAAGGAGCGGCAACGCCGCTCGGGGCAAGCACCACCCGTGCAGCATGATCGACTCCGGTAGACTCTGGGTTCAGCTGCCCGGCACAGTGCTCGTAGGGATCAATCCCCGCAGCTTCCACCCGGTCTTCAAGAGCCAGGTTCGCGGCTCGAGCACGGGCGGGTCTCCCTCGGGCGGCACGGGCGAGAGGTCTTTCCAGCCGTTGAAGTAGCGGGCCGAGCTGCACGCGTCCAGGTCGCGTCGCGGGACCCACTTGCCTCGCGCACGTTCGTGCTTGCGTCGATTTTGAAGTACGTAGGCGAGGGCGGCCTTCACCTCGCTCGGCGTCCTCAGGATGTGCTGGTGGTAGCGGTCCCGAAACACGCGCCCCTTGCGGCCCACCGTGCGGTTCAGCGCGTGCGCGAGGCGAATGGCCAGCGCCCGCAGCCCCTTCATGAGCACCTCCCGGTCCTTGGCCTCGGTCACGAGGTGCAGGTGGTTCTTCTGGATCGAGTAGTGCGCCAGGTTCATGCCGAACCGCCCCGCCGATTTCACGAACGCGTGTTCGATCGCGCGGAGCTGCTTCTTGCTCCGCAGGTTCGGTAGCCCCTCCACCACCTTCATCGTGACGTGCACCGGGAACCGGCTGGCGAGCAGCGGTCGCGCCCGGTGTGGCAGCCCGCTCCCGGGTTGCTTCTTCCGCCCCGCACCAGTCCGCTTCCCACCCCACCCCGTCGCCTCCCGCATAGGCAGTGGGAGCTGCTTCGCAGAACCCGCCGGCGAACGTGTACCCGAAGACCGGTCACCTCCCGAGGAGGATTTGTGTTTGCGTGCCATCATGAATAAGGCCAATATTAGCAAATCGCTGGTCTTACGTCAAGCCAGCGATGTCCTTGCACGAACACACAACAAAGCCACTTGGTATGGAGTACGCCGAGGCCGACGAAGGGGCCCTCGCAAACCGCCCTCCCCGCCGCACCGATCCACCGCCGCCGCCCGCATGCGCTCACTGCCGCCCGCCCCCGCGCCCACCTCCCGTCGCCAGCCATCCTCCCCGCCGCACCGATCCACCGCCCCCGCCCGCGTGCCCCCACCACCGCCCGCGCCCGTGCCCTCCCCCTACGCCGGCTCCGACCGCAGGCGCGCGAAGACGAGCTCGTCCCCGACACGGCCGCCCTTCGTCACGTGCCGACGGAGGCGCGCCTCGAGGGTGAAGCCGGCCTTCTCGAGCACCCGCGCGGAGGCGGGGTTCCAGTCGAAGACGCCGGCGTGGATGCGCTCCAGCTCGAAGGTGGCGAAGGCCCAGTCGCAGATCGCCCGCACGGCGCGCGTGGCGATCCCGCGCCCCCAGTAGGGCTCCCCGAGCCAGTAGCCGAGCTCGGCGCTCTGCACGTAGACGTCGGCGCCGAGAATGAGGCCGATCCCCCCGACAAGCTCCTCGTCGGGCTCGAGGGCCAGCGCGAAGTGCGTCTCGGGACGCATCGCCTCGGCGAGGGCGAGCCACGCCAGGCCGTCGGCCTCGGTGTAGGGGTGCGGGAAGCGGTTGCGAAGGTGCTGCCAGATCCGGCGATCGTCGGCGAGACGCACGAGCGCCGAGAGGTCAGTCGCCGCATAGCTGCGAATCAGCACGCCCTCGCCGGCGGAAAGGCGCATGGCGCGCACGCCCTCGTCCGCGGAATGACGCACGGCCCGCGCGTCCCGGTTAGGCCGGCCCACGCCCCCAGGGCAACGCGTCGCCCCAGGGCTCGGGGCCCGCGAGCAGCACCGTGGCCTTCTCGGACTCGATCGCCGGCGAGAACCAGTTCCCCTGCGCCTCGTCGCAGCCGAGCTGCCGCAGGAGCTCGACGCGCTCGCGGGACTCCGGCCCCTCGGCGCCTACCTGCAGGCCCAGGTTGTGCGCGAGCCCGATGACGGCGCGCACGATCGTCGCGTCCTTCTCCATCTGCTGCACGAAGAGACGATCCACCTTCACGGCCTGCACGGGGAGCCGATGCAGCCGCGAGAGCGACGAGAAACCGGTGCAGAAGTCGTCGATGCACTGCTTGCCCGGCAGGCGCGCGAGCAGCTCCCCCACGGCGCGCGACTCGCGCGTGTAGACCTGTTCGGGGATCTCGAAGGTCACGAGCTCCGGCGGCACACCGTGGCGAGCGAGCGTCCCGACCGCCTCCTCCACGAACCCGGCCTGCCCGAGCTGCGACGGAGACAGGTTCACCGCCATGCGCAGCGTCCGCTTCGGGAATTCGCGCCGCCAGGCGGCGAGCTGCGCGCAGGCCTGCTCGAGCACCCACGCGCCGATGCGCAGCATCTGCCCCGTCTCCTCGGCCACCGCGAGGAAGGTCTCGGGGAGCAGCAACTCCCCCTGGCTCCGCTGCCAGCGGAGGAGCGCCTCGAAGCCGACGATCTCGCCGCTCGTGAGCGCGATGATCGGCTGGTAATGGAGCCGGAGCTCCCGCGACTCGAGCGCGCGCCGGAGCGCCGCCTCGAGCTGAAGGCGGCTCAGGCTCTCGAGGTGCGTCGAGCCGTCGAACATGGCGTAGCGCGCCTTGCCGAGCCCCTTCGCCCGGTACATCGCGCTGTCCGCGTCGCGCAGAAGAAGGTCCGGCTCGTCGCAGGTCTCGTCGCCGATCACGATCCCCACGCTCGCGGTGACCACGATCTCGTGGCCCTCGAGGACAAACGGCTCGGCGAGCGCCAGCGCCACGCGGTCGGCCACGAAGGTCGCGTCGCTCGGCAGACTCACGTCCGTCACCAGGATGGTGAACTCGTCCCCCCCGAGCCGCGCCACGACGCCGCTGCCGCGGACGCAGCCGCGCAGGCGCGTCGCCACCTCGACGAGCAGCTCGTCCCCGACCCGATGCCCGAGGCTGTCGTTCACCAGCTTGAAGCCGTCCAGGTCGAGGAAGAGCACCGCGTAGCGGTAGCCCTGCGAGCGCTTGACGCGCGCGATCTCGCGCTGGAGCTGATCGGCGAAGAAGGTGCGGTTCGGCAGACCCGTGAGCGGGTCGTGGTAGGCCGAATGCCGCAGCGCCTCCTCTGCGCGGCGCCGCTCGGTCACGTCCATGAGTCCGGCCACGAGCGCCGGCTCGCCGTCGAAGGTGAGCTGCTGCAGCGCGAGGGTCACCCAGGCCTGCGAGCCATCCACGCGACGAACCTGGACCTCGCGGTCGCGCACGAACCCCACGCGGCGCAGCTCGTCGACCAGCCCTTGCCGCTCGCCCGGGTTGACGAAAAAGTCCGGCGTGGGCCGCCCGATGAGCTGGCTGAGCGGCACCCCGGCGAGCGCCGCGAGCTCGGCGTTGCCGTATAGGCACGCCCCGTCGGAGAGCCGCATCACGAGCATCGGGATCGGCGCGGCCTCGGCGATGGCGCGGAAGCGGGCCTCGCTGTGCCGCAGCGCCTCCTCGAAGAGCCGCCGCTCGCGCGACTCGATCGACAGGGCGAGTAGTTGCGCCACCGACATGGCGAAGAGCTGGTCCTCGGTGCTCCAGTGGCGCTTCGGCCCCACGTGTTCGTGACAGAGCACCCCCGCCAGCTCGCCGCGCACGTAGACCGGCACGTCCAGCATGGAGGTGATGCCGAACTCGAGCAGGTAGCTCTGCGAGAACTCGCGCGTCCGCGGATCGGCGTGCGCGTCGTCGGCGATGAGCACCGCATCCTCTCGGATCGCGCGAAAGTAGGCCGGGTAGTTCGAGGCGAGGAGGTCTACCCCCTGGGCGTAGGTCCCTTCGGTGCGCAGGTAGATCGTCTCGAGGTGCAGCCGGTCCGGGCTCGTGTGCAGGGACCAGAACCCCACGCGCTCGACGGGCAACGTCTCGGCGGCGCGCCGCAGGAGATACCGCACCGTCGGTTCGAAGTCCGCGTGGTCGAGGGCCGCGAGCTCGAGCAGCACGACCTGCGCGACGTGGAGCTGCGTCAGGCGAGCGTGGAGCGCCACGGGCTCCTCGCCCTCCGGCGTCCCGCTGGAGGCTGGGGGCTCACCCGAAGGAGCTTTCGGCGCGCGCGACATGGGTCGAAACTCTATCACAGGGCCCAGGACAGGCGAGGGGCAAACGGCGCCGCCGCGTGGGCCGAAGAAGGGGCCCCGGGCCCTCAGTGCGGGTCGGAGACGAGCGGGCAGCGCACGGCGCCCCGATCCATCACGGCGATGCAGCGGTTACACGGGACGCAGCGCGAGGCGCGTGCCTCGCCACGCTCGAGGAGGCGCGGCAAGTCCGGCTCCATGATCAGCGGACGCGCGAGGCCGAGGAACTCGATCCCCTCGGCCACGATGGCCTCCATGCGGGCCAGCGTGCGGATGCCTCCGACGAGGATGAGCGGGAGCCGCACCGCCGCGCGCATCGCCCGGGCCTCGTCGAGAAAATAGGCCTCGGTGAAGGGGAAGGCCTTGACCATCAGCCGCCCGACGAGCAGGAGCCCGACCTTCTTCGTCAGGTCCGTCTGGTTGGCGTACATGTCCTTGAAGGGCACGTCGCCCCGCATGATGTACATCGGGACCTTCGAGACGAACCCGCCCGAGAGGAAGAGCGCGTCCACGCCCGCGCCCTCGAGCGCGCGTCCGACCTCGACCGCCTCGTCGAGCTCGAGGCCCCCGGCGAAGCCGTCACGCAGGTTCACCTTCGCGACGAGCGCCTTGTCGGCCGGTAGCGCCTCGCGCACCCGCCGCACCACCTCGAGCGGGTAGCGCAGGCGTCCCTCGAGCGAGCCGCCGTAGCGGTCCCGACGGTGATTCGCGTAGGGCGAGAGAAACTGGCTCAAGAGGTAGCCGTGGCAGAGCTGGAGCTCCACCGCGTCGAAGCCCGCCTCCACCGCCAGACGCGCGGCGCGCACGAAGTCTGAGGCCACGCGGTCGAGGTCAGCGTCGTTCATGGCCCGGGCCAGGGTGAGCGCGTAGGTGTTGTAGCGCGTGGACGGCCCGAGCGGCCGCCGCCCGATCACCTTCGACGCCGCGAAGTCCCCCGAGTGCCCGAGCTGGACCGAGGCCAAAGCGCCGGCGAGATGCACAGCCTCGGTGAGCCGCCGGAGGGGGCCGACCGCCGTGGGCTGCATGAGGAGCTGGTGCGCGTACGTTCGCCCGTCGGGCGAGACCGAGGCGTAGGCCACGGTGGTCAGCGCAACACCCCCCTCGGCCATCTGCCGGTGGTGCGCGACGAGCGCCTCGGAGGGGAGCCCGTCAGGACACATCCCCTCGAAGGCCGCCGAGCGGACGAGGCGGTTGCGCAGCACGAGCGGGCCGAGGGGCGCGGGGCTGAAGACGGGAGAAGGGGTAGCACCGGGGCCGTGCATCTCGCGGTCAGGAAAGCGCGTTTCGGGGTCCACCGCAAGGCGGCGCGATCCACGGGCAGAAATCGAGGCCGGCTCAGGCCACGTCCTCGTATATGTGTGGTGTAAACGTACGTCCCCGAGCATCCCCGGAGGAGCCCATGTTCCTGAAAATGCACCGGATCGTGATGGCCGCGCTGAGCCTCGGCCTCCTCTTCGGCCTGCCGGCCTGCGGCGCTCCCGATCCCTCCACGGAGCCCTTGCCCGTGGACCTGGACGAGCCGGAAGAGGGCAAGGCCGAGAACACGCAAGCCCCGTACGTGAGCTTCGAAGGACGGCTCCGGGCCTTCGCCCAGCGCAACCGCGCCTACGTCACGATGGCCACCAAGCAGGGCCGCCCGGCCGTCTTCATCAAGACCGCGGCGCTGCCGAACGAGGCGGCCGCGAAGAAGCTCCACGCCGACCTGCTCGCCACCTTCGGCACGAACACCCTCATGCTCTGGAACCCGGCCGACGACAACTACATGCACGTCGGCACCGGCACCGGCACGAACCTGCGCATGGACCGGCGCTTCCGCGGCAAGGCGATGCGGCTCTACGATCACTTCCACCTCTGGAACATGTCCGCCGGAAACCTGGACGAGGAGTGCTACTCCGAGGACGAAGAGTACGACGAGGGAACGAATCTCTTCTACGACGAGCCCTGCTACGACCCGGACCAGGTCGACCGGCAGCGCACCGTGGCGCTCGTGAAGCTCACGAACACCCAGCTCGGCGGGCTCTCGAAGTACCTCTCGGCCATCACCGACGACTTCGAGGGGACGCTCGGCCCGTCGGACTACTACGGCGGGACGCCCCCCTACATCAGCGGTCGCGCCGACGGGGAACACAACTGCACCACCTGGATCACCTCCTGGCTGAACAAGTACGTCTCGCGCCAGATCTCGACGCACGCGAACCCGGCCTCCTTCGTGCGCTCGCTCGTGCACGGGGACTACAACGGTCGCCTGCTGTCGATCTACCGTGCGGTGGTGGTCTTCAATCACCCGAACCCGCCGGCGGAGGGGGCGACCATCGACAGCCGCTTCCCGCTCGAGTTCGGGCACTGAGGCAGCGGCCTCAGAACCAGGTGGTCGCGCCTACGGTGAGCGTGTCCTGGTAGCGCCGATTGGGTAGATAGGGCGCGGTGGGCGTCCCCGCACCTTGGACGGCCCCCGCGAAGTAGAGGTCACGCGCGCCGTGGTCGTGGCGGTACTCGAGCCGGAAGACCACGCGCTCGTGCGGGCGTAGCTCGACAGTCCCCGTCCCCGAGGCGACCCAGGAGGCGGGGTAGAAGACCGCGGTCGCACCCGCGGGGACGCGCTCGTAGAGGGCATCACCCCGTGCCGCCAGGTAGAGCCACCGCAGGAGCTTCACCCGCGCGTAGAGCGCCGCCCCGATCCAGGCGCTCAGACCCATCGCGTTGGGCTCGAGCCCGCCGTCGAGGTGCAGGAGCAGAGAGAGGCGAGGCACCACGTCCCACGTCGCGTGCGCGTCGAGAAGATGCCGCCAGGCCCGACCCTCCCTCGCCTCGCGCTCGCGCTCCACTCCCACGAAGTAGAGCACGCTGAGCGCCAGGCGCTCGGGCCGCGTGTAGGTCGCCTGGAGCGAGATGGACTTCTCGGCGTTGTTGTCGACCACGCTGTTCCAGCCGTTGTACGCCGCGAGCGTCAGAGCCCACCTATCCGAGAGCGGATAGCTCACGCGCAGGCCCGTGTGGTAGTAGGGCAACGCGAAGAAGAGCGTCGAGCGAGACCAGTTCCAGTTGTCGCGCACGGCGATCCCCTCCGGCCCGATCGGCGAGAGGAAGAGTCCGGCCTGCACGAGGAGCCCCCGCCCGACGGGGATCCGGTAGCCCACGTAGGCCTGCTGCACGAACCTCCAGAGCTCGGGTCCCGAAGCGTTCGCCCCCGCCGCCCCCGACCGCCCGGGTTCGGCGCCGTAGTAGGTGCTCGCGGTGTGGCCAACCTGCAAGGTCACGCGGCCGACGACTCCCTTGTAGTCCCACTGGGCGTCGAAGGCCACGTTGGGGAGCGTGAAGCTGTTATGGCGGTTGTCGAAACCCCGGTAGTTCGTGAGGTCGTTCCCGGGCGTGTTGAAGTTCCACTGGTAGCAGACCTCGGCGTAGGCCCCGAGGGTGAAGGTCTTGGGCGCCGTCCGTACGCCGCCCGTGAGCTCGCTCGCGCTGGCCGCACCGAGGCGATGGTCGAGCTCCTCGGCGTCGGCATGGCCGAGCGAGGTGGCTAGCGCCGCGGCAGCGGCCACGACGACGAGAGGGAGGCGGACGAGTCCCACGGGCGAGCTCCTCGAGAGCTCTGATGAGGCCTGCGCGCTCGACAGACGTCAAGGGCTCTGCTCAGGAGCTCAAGGAGGCGCGCGTCTCTGCCCCGCCGTCCGACTCGGCCGCGTCCACCCGCTCGAGCACCGTGAGCGCCTTCGGCACCTGCCCCACGAGCCCGCGGGCCACGCGTGCGCGAAAAAGTAGGATCGCCGAGGTGGGCAGATCGTCGCGCCCGCAGAGGCACGCTTCCAGCCGGTCCACGGCCTCGGCCGCGTCGAGCTCCTTGTAGATCGCGAGCAGCTGGGGATAGGTCTCGCGCGGCGCCTCCGGCCCGACGAGTCGCTGCTCGAGCTCGCGCGCCGCACCCTCCAGGTCCCCGCGACCGAGCCGCTGCTCCACCGTCGGGGGGAAGCTCTGCTGGGCGAGCAGCCGCAGCCCCGCCGGCGACGCGACGAGGCCGAGCTCGCGGCGCGACGCCCCCTCGTTCTTCACCACGAAGGCGCGCGGATTCTGCGCCCGGAAGGCCATCGGATCGGTCACCGGGCCCTGCCCCGGGGCGAGCGGATAGGGGTCGAACTCGTCCCACCCGTACTGCGCGGCGTACTTCACGTCCACTCCGTCGCAGATCGGCCGCACCGCACACCCTTCGCACTTGCGCCCGTAGCTCTTGGTGAACATCGACCCGGCGTCCGCGAGCTGCGCGCGCTGGTGCTCGAGGTACTCGGCCACCGAGCGGTGCTCCTTGACCTGCCCCGTCCGCAGCGTCGTGCGCCACTCGTAGGGGTCGAGCTCGACGCCTAGCACCCCCACGAAGTGCTTCTCGAGGCCGCGGTAGGCGCAGAGCGGCCCGTAGCGCACGTTCACGGCCACGCCTGCGTCCTCGAGGATCCGCGCGGCGTGTTCGAGGTACGGCTTCACCTCGCGATACCGCGCCTGCACGCCGAGCATCCGCTGGTCCTCGTTCCAGCGGAAGTAGGTGTTCATGACGATGAAGTTCGAGATGCGCACGCGACGTCGGATCAGGTGCTGTGCGATCTCGGGCAGGTGGCGGTAGTTATGCTGGTAGACGAGCGTGTTCGAGCCGTAGGAGAAGCCGCGCGCGTCGAGGACGTCCATCACCTGCGAGAGTTTCTCGAAGCTCTCACCGGTCGTCTCCTGGAAGAGCGCCGGATCCACCGCGTGGACCGAGAGCAAGAAGTCGTCGAGCCCGGCCTCGAGCAGCTCGTCGAGGAGGAGCTTGCGCCCCTTGCCCATGGGGCGCAGCAGGAACTGCCCGAGCGTGATGATGCGCGCCCGCAGCCCGAGCTCGTCGAGCCCGTAGCGCACGATGTCGACGATCTCGCGGTGGATCGTCGGCTCGCCCCCCGTAATGTCGAAGTGGGTCAGCCCCGCCGCCGCCATCCCCTGCAGGATCTGCTTGCACTCGTCGAACGAGCGCATCGTGGCGCGGCGCATGCCGGCAAACTGGTCGGTCGAGCCGTCGTGGAAGCTGTAGTAGCAGAACTTGCAGCTGTGGGTGCACTTGAGCCCGACCTCGAGCACGCCTCGACGGCTCAGCTCGCCGACGGGGTGCATCCACGGCGGGGTCACCTGGGCGAAGAGCTCGTCGTACTCGCGGCGGATCCGCTCGGGCTCGAGCACGAGCAGGTTCCCTTGCTCGTGGGCGCGCATCACGCGCGTCTTCTGCGTGTCGGAGGCGCGGTAGAGGAAGTGGGGCTCGCGCACCCCCAGCATGGCCTTGGTCAGCCCCAGCCGGTGGTAGAGCTCCGTGTCCTCGGCGTAGATGTAGCGCCCCGCGTAGCCGCCGAGGGCGAGCAGCCAGTCGCGACGCAGCATGGGGTTCGGCGTGACGTGCCCCGGCACGCGCAGCAGCTTCTCGCGGCTGTACTCCTCGGCGTAATGCGTGGCGAGCACCTTGCCGGCTGCGTCGATGCGGAAGTACCCGGTGAAGATGAGCCCCACGTCGGCGCGACAGGGGGAGCGCTCGAGCGCGGCGAGCGAGGCGGAGACCTTCGTCGGCAGGAGGACGTCATCGGCGTCGAGGAACTGGATCCACGCGCCGCGGGCCTCCGCGAGCCCGCGGTTTCGCGCCGAGGAGGTGCCGCCGTTCTCCTTTTCGATGATGCGCACGCGGTCGGCGTAGGCCCGCACCACCGCGGCCGTGCCGTCCTTCGGGCCGTCGAGCACCACGACGACCTCCGTCGGGGCGTAGTCCTGGGCCAGCGCGCTCTCGATCGCCGCGGCCACGGTGCGCTCGTCGTGATAGGCGGTGATCACCACCGACACGAGGGGACGTTCGCGCTGCGTCTCGGTCATCGGGCCACCTCCTGCGCCTGGGCTGCCGCCGGCTCCTGCCACCTGCGCTCGGCCACCGCCGCGTACATCGCGAGCCACCTCCCGACGAGCCGCTCGGGCCGGTAGTAGCGCTGGATGAAGTTCACCCCGGCCGCGCGCCGGGCGGCGAACCGCTCGGGTCGCGTGAGCGCCTCCTCGACGAGGGTCACGAGCAGCGTCCCGGCCTCCGTCACGCTGCGCGCCACGGCGAAGGGGGGCGGCGCACCCACGGCCTCGGTGAAGCGCAGGCGCCCCTGCGCGGAGAGGCCGTTGACCGCTACGAGCCCCTGCGCGAGCGCCTCGAGGCTCTCGAGTCCGTAGTAGCCGTGGAGGTGGTCCAGGCTCACGTGGCAGCTCGCGCGCACCTGCGCGAGGGCCTTCGCCCGCATGAGGCTGTTCGGCGCGACGTAGACCACGCGCCCCGGGAGCTGGCGCAGGATCGGGTCGAGGAGCTGGGCGAAGAGCTCCTGATGCTTGTCGTGGAGCGAGGGGCTCTTGAAGATGCGCAGCGGGCCACCACCGAGCGGGGCGGAGAGCGGCAGCTCGTCGGGGAGTATGAGGTTCGGGCAGTAGACCGCCTGCGGAAAGGGGGCGAGGAGGTCGGGGGTCGAAACCACCTGCGGGACCTCCAGTCGCAGGGCCAGACGTCGGTCCGGGTCGCCGTGGATGTGCAGCAGCACGGGCCGGCCAGCCAGCTCGGCCTCGAAGAGGGCGAAGGTGGTGAGGCCGTGCACGTGGATCACGTCCGCCTCCCCGATCAGGCGACGCGTCTCGCCCCACGGGGGGTTCACGCGCTCCTCCGGGTGCTCGGGAGGAAAGCTGCGGGGGTCGAGCATCACGGCGTCACACCGCACCCCCTGGGCTCGTAGCGCCCGCCCCAGGCGGAAGGGCATGCCAGCCATCTCGCTGATCGATAGTTGAAGGACACGCATGGCGACGTGTCGCTGCAGGAGCCGGGCCAGGGCAGGCCGCTCCGTGCCACCTGGGATCTTCGCGCCTTGGCGCTGGTGCGGCGCGGCGCCGTCCTGCGGCCCGCCCCGTCCCCCTGACGGATCCGTCAAGCACCTGACTCCCGCGCCGCAGGGCACGCTTGCCGCTGGTGGGAGCCGGTCGCACATGCTAACGCTCGACGCACCACCGCGCGCGACGAAGGAGCGAGCACCCATGGCCAGCCCGGAAGCCCTCTACGGAGCAGGAACCAGCATCCTCATCACCGGCGCCTCGAGCGGCATCGGGGCGGTGCTGGCCGAGCACCTCGCCCAGTACGGCGGACGTCTCGCGCTCGTGGCCCGGCGCGCGGATCGCCTCGAGGAGGTGGCGGCGAAGGTCCGCGCCGCGGGGGGCGAGCCCCTCGTGATCGTGGCCGACGTCAGCGATGCGAGCGCGGTCGCCCGAGCGCACGCGGAGATCGCCGAGCGGCAGGGCGCCGTGCAGGTGGCGTTCCTGAACGCCGGGATCGGCGCCACCATGCCCATTCACCGCTTCAAGGCCGAGATCCCGGTCCGCGCCATGCAAGTGAACTACTTCGGCGCGGTCTACTGGATCGAGCACCTGCTCCCCCCGATGCTCGAACGCAGCGCGGGCGTGATCGTCGGCATCTCCAGCCTCGCGGCGCTAGCCAGCATGCCCGCGAACGGAGGCTATTCGGCCTCGAAAGCGGCTCTGTCGAACCTCCTGTCGTCCCTGCGCATGGAGGCAGCCCCGCGTGGCCTGCAGATCTCGACGGTGGAGCCCGGCTTCGTCCGCAGCGAGCTCACCGACCAGAACAAGACCCCGATGCCCTTCTTGATGGAGACGCTCGACGCGGTCCGCATCATCTGCGATGAGGTGGCCGACGGCCGGGCGGTGATTCGCTTCCCCTGGCCCATGTCGGCGGCGTTGCGCGTGCTCCAGACCATCCCTCGACCGCTCTACGAACGCATCGGTGCCGCCATGGCCGGGAAGATGACCCGCAAGAAGTCGTCCCCCACCCCGAAGCATTGACCCGCACGACGCGCGCGAGGTCACCCGCCGGACCGCCAGCTCCGGCAACTCTGGGCTTAGCCCTCTCGCCAAGTTAGCGGTATTCTGGGCCCGTGCGTCCCCAGCCCTTCGGTCGCTACCAGCTCCTCGACCGCATCAGCTCCGGCGGGATGGCCGAGGTGTTCCTCGCGAAGACCCAGGGCGTGCGCGGCTTCGAGAAGGTGCTGGCCATCAAGCGCATCCTGCCGCTCGTCGCGGAAGACGCCGACTTCCAGACCATGTTCGTCGACGAGGCGCAGATCTCCGCGCACCTGACGCACGCGAATGTGGCGCAGGTGCTGGAGTTCGGCCAGATCGAGGGGCAGTACTTCATAGCGATGGAGTACGTGGCGGGTCGCGACCTGCGCGCGCTCCGTACGCGGCTCGCGGAGACCGGCCGTCACATGCCGGTCGACATGGCGCTCCACATCGCCGCGCGCGTCTGCCAGGGACTCGACTACGCGCACCGGCAGAAGTTCCCCGACGGACGCTCGATGGAGATCATCCATCGGGACGTCAGCCCACCGAACATCCTCATCTCCTACGAAGGGCAGGTGAAGATCATCGACTTTGGCATCGCCAAGGCCGCGAGTCGTTCGACGCGCACGCGCGCCGGCAAGCTGAAGGGCAAGTTCGCGTACATGTCGCCCGAGCAGGTCGAGGGCGTGCAGCTCGATCACCGCTCGGACATCTTCGCCGTGGGGATCGTGCTCTACGAGATGCTCACGAACCGCCGTCCCTTCGAGGGGGAGAACCAGCTCGCGACGCTGAACCTCGTGCGCAAGGCGGTGACGGACCCGCCCTCGACGGTGAACCCGGAGGTGCCGCTCGAGGTGGATCGCATCGTCGCGCGGGCCCTGATGCGCAAGGCGGACGAACGCTACGGCTGGGCCTCGGAGCTGCGCGCCGACATCGAGCGCTACTTCGGACGCGCGGGGACGGCGTTCGAGACGCATCACCTCGCCGACTGGATGAAGCGCGAGTTCGCCGGCGAGGTGGAGGCCGAGCGTCGGCTGATGCAGCGGATCAGTCAGCTCCAGGCCGACGACGACGCGGAGGTGAAGGCGCCGAGCGTCGACGGCGGGGCCTCGCGGCGGGGACGGGATCCGCGGGACCTGACGCCGGCGATAGACCTCGACCAGCCGCCGCCGCGGACCGAGGCTCTGGCACCGACGGCTGACGCTCGCTCGCTCGACGCGCCGCTCCCCGCCACGCAGGCCGTGACGGGCCCTCTGCCCCCCGTTCGAGCCAAGCGCGCCACGCCGGAGCCCGAGCCGCTTCCGCCCACGGGTCGCCGCCAGATTCTGCCCGCCGCGACGCCGTCGTCGAGCCCGAGCCGCGAGACGATGACCGGCGGGGACGAGGGCGACCTTCAGGCCGACGGGTGGCACGAACCCACCACGCTCGACGAGAGCGACACCGGAGAGCGACCGAACCCGCCGGTCGCGGCGCCGGGGCGACCAGGAGCGCGCGCCGCCGGAGGTCGGGGTGCTGAGGGACGCACGAACGCCTGGGTCGCGCCGACCGAGAAGGACGACGACGAGGACGAGCCGCCGGAGACCTCCCAGCACGCCGCTCTCCTGTCGGAAGAGGAGCTCGAAGAGGACGCGAGCGACGAAGACGACGAGCCGGTGGACGAGCTCCCGATGGGCAAGACCACCGTGCTCCACCGAGGCTCGACCGACGACGTCCTGGCGCACCTTCCCACCATGGCGGTGCCCATCCCCGGCCGCGGTGGCGACGAGGCCGACGCTGGCGCGCAGACGCGCATCCTCCCGCCCGGAGCCTCGCGACCGCGCGTGGTCACCGGGCCCCGCGCGTCGGTACCTCGCCCCGAGCATCGTGGCGGCGCGCAGGTGTCCGGGGTAGTGGAATCGCTCGCCGACGACTTCGAAGAGATGGACGCCCCCGCCCCCATCCGCAAGAAGGCCCGCACGGACCGCCTCGGACGCGAGGGCCGCGGCGAGACGGGCAAGAAGAAGCGCCGCGTGCAGAACACGGCTGTCGGCTTCGGGGAGGGAGTCCGTCGCGCGCTCTCGCGCCTCACCAGCACCCAGATCGTCGTGCTCGTCGCCAGCGCGACGCTGGTCTTCATCGGCCTCGCGGTCCTCGTCGGACTGCTCGTCGCGGACAGCAGCACCGAGGGGAGCAGCGAAGGGACGGGGTCGCTCATCATCACCTCGTCGCCACCAGCGGCGTGCACCGTCGGGATCGACGATCGCCCGCGCGGGCTCCTCTCTCCCGGGGCCTCCATGACCCTCGCGGGAGTCCCCGCGGGCCCGCACGCGGTCTCGCTCACCTGCGTGGGCTACAAGCCCTTCAGCCGCGCCGCGCTCGTCAACGCGTCCCAGGTCACGCTTGTCGAAGCCCAGCTCCAGCGAGAGTAGGTCTCCGCCAGACGCCGTCGTCGACGGGCCGCCCCGCGCCCGCCCGCGGCGTCTCCGACGGCTTCCGCACTGCGCGGGCCTCGTGCTCCTCCTCGCGGCGAGCCTCGCTCCGTCGGCTCGCGCCCTCGCGACCCCCGAGGTCCTCTCCGACGGCAGCCCCGGGGCGCGCCTCCTCGAAGCGCGGCTGCGCCTCGACCGCCGGGTCGTCGACGCCGCGCCGCCACAGATCTGGGTCCTCGGCGCCACGCCCTCCCCCGCCGCGTGGCACCGCATCCTCGCCCGCGTCCGCGACGGTGCCCGCCTCCTCTTCGTCCCGGGCTCCGCGCTCCCGGACCTCGGCCCCCTCGGACTGCGCGCCGGATCGCCCCTCACCCAGCGCGCCTCGCTCGCCCCTGCTCCCTCGGCGACGGGCCCCCTCGTCGAACAGGCGGTCTGGCCCACCGCGCCGCAGACCGGCCTGCGCGTCCCGCTCTCCGTCGCGGGAAGGACGCCCCTGCGCCCGATCGTCCTCGATCCCGCGACCCGAACGCCCTTGCTCCTCGTCGGACCGCTTGGCCGCGGCCGCGTCGCCGTCTTCGGCCTTTCGCTCACGGATCCGTCGAACCGCGACCTGCTTCTCTGGCCCTACTTCGGCTACCTGGGCTACGCCCTCGGCTGCGAGCTCCTCGGCCTCCCCACCGATCGGTTCGCCGACTGGCCTTACGCGCCGGTGCCGAGCGGTCGCACGGCCTGGCTCCTCGGTCTCGGCATTGCGCTGGCCTGGGCGCTCACGATGGCCCTCTTCGTCAAGGCCCGCCGCTACAGCCGCGCTCACCCCGAGCTGCTGGCGCGCTTCTTCCACACGGCCCCTGCGAGCCCCGGCGCCGCCCCGCCGCGCACCCTCTGGCACGCCGTCGGTTTTACGCGACCACTGGCCGGTTTCCTCACGCTCGCCGCCATCCTCTTTGTGCTCTTCGCCCCCTTCTACTGGCTCAACAACATCTTCATCCCGAACCGCATCCAGCCCTTCCCGCAGGCCAAGGGGATCTGGGACTTCGCCTGGGAGGCGCTCCAGGTGGCGTGGTTTCTCTTCGACGCCGGCACCTTCGTGGCCTTCGTGAAGTACTTCGCCGAGTACCGCCTGAAGGACCCCGCCGAAGCGGTGAAATCGGCGCAGTTCTTCATCTGGTGGCAGATCCTGACCGGGCTCGTGCAGGTGAGCCTGGCGGTCCTCGCCGCCACGCTCATCCTCCCGAGGACGCGCTACGGCTACAGCTCGAACTTCGTCATGCTCGTCGCGCTCGGGCAGTACCCCGGCTTCTTCGGCGTGGTGACCTTCTTCTTCCAGGCCTACCAGCGCTTCGACTACAACATCGGCCTCGACCTCCTCTCCGACTGGCTCCTGCGCTTCGTGCTGCAGATCCCGTGCGTGCTCCTCTTCCGCGCCTGGGGAGCACGCAACCCCGAATACGGCGAGGCCTTCGGCGCCGCCGTGGGGATCGGCGTCGGCTTCTACGTCTCGACGGTGGTGACCTTTCTCGTCGGGCTCGTGCTCTACCGTCGACTCGGGCTACGCATCACACCCCTCGTGCTCGCGCACTTCGACCGCAAGACGGCCTGGCGCATGCTGTCCTACGGCCTGCGCGTGGTGTCGGGGCAGCTCTTCTTCCGCATGGCCAAGACCGTCGAGCGCGTGGTGATCTCGCTCCTGCTCATCAACTACACCGAGTGGCTCGGCCTCGAGTCGCAGATCCACTACAACCTGATGTTCCTTTTCCCCGTGGCCTACCGGTTCTTCGAGACGGCGATGGCCGCGCTCAGCGAGAGCCACGGCAACGACAAGCCCGTGCTAACGCAGTACTACCTCGCGCGCTTCTTTCAGGTCGGCTCGCTCTACAGCGCGATCGGACTCTCGCTGCTCGTCGCCCTCGGGCCCACGTTCGTGCGACACGCCATGGACCCCCAGTGGGCCCGCGCCGCGGAGTACCTCGTCATCGCCGCCGTGATCGGCGCCTTCTTCGCCCCGGCCTGGCTCTCCGACATGCTCCAGAAGGGTGCCGGCCGCCCCGGGCTCTTCGCCATCGCCCTCGGCGTGGAGCAGGCGCTGCGCATCGGCCTCTTCTACCTTTTCATCCCTCGCTGGCAGTTCATGGGTTTCTACCTGGCGCTCCTCGGCACCATCGCCCTGAAGGTCTGCGGCGCGTGGCTCGTGAACCACCTGTTCATCGTGCGCGTGCGGCTCTTCCTCTGGCCCATGTTCGTCGCGCCTGCGCTGGCGGGGCTCGCGAACTTCGCCCTCCTGCGGGGCCTGGCCGCTCTCCTCCCGTTCGAAGGGCGCTGGGAGGTCACGGCGATCTTCTTCGCCGCGAGCCTGCTCTCCTTCCTCGTCTGCCTCTTCGCCTGCGGGCTCGCGGGCGGCTACGACGCGGTGTTCCTCGAGGAGCTGGACGTGGCCTCGCGCATGACCGGAGCGCTCAAGCCGCTGACGCGCCTCTTCTACGGTGTCGCCCGCGCGGGGGCGCGGCTGAGTCCGCTGCACGGCCGCTTCCCCGTGCGCATCGCCGCCGAGGCGCGCGCCGAGGCCGAGGCGCTCGAGGCGCAGCACCGCGGCGAGTAGGCCGACAGGCCCCGATGGCTACGACCACGGCCAGCTCGTCGCACGCCGGGCCTTCACCGTGCACGCGGGATCGCGTCAGCTCTTGCGCTTGGGGGGCGCGGGGGCCGGAGCGTTCGGCATCCCCTGGATGGTGCGTTCGTGCCACGAGTCGAGGGCGTGCAAGGTCGCGTCGTGCTCGACGAGCTCTTCGACGTAGTGCTGCAGGCGGCCCGGGCCCTCGGGTCGACCGTGCAGCGTGGCCGCGAGCTGCCGCAGCCAGCCGGAAGCCGCCGCTTCCGCCCCGCTCGCCGCGGGAGGACGGGCCAGGTGCCGGGCGAGCTCCCGCGTCAGCACCTCGGCCACCTCCTCTGCGTCGAGCACCATGCGCACCAGGAGGTCGTCGATGGTGGTGCGCCGCGGGCTGCAGAACTCCCGCGCACCGACCATGGCCGGAGCGGCCAGCTCGCGCGTCTCGAGGTAGCGGTCGATGAGAAGCTGCAGCTCTCCCGTCGGGGCCTGCGCCGAGTCCCCTGGCGCTCCCCCGACGGAGGGCTCCGGCGCATCGGCCGCGGCACCCGCCAGATCGGGGACCGACGCCAGATACTCCTGGAGCAACCCATCGATGTCCCGAGGTTTGGAGGACATCCCACGATCAGTATATCGCATCGCGCGTTTTTTTCTCGCGCCGCCCTAAATCCTCCGTGCCCGGCACCGATGGACAAGAATGACTCGCCGGTGCGCCCCCCTTGTCGCTCCGGAGAGTTCGCGCCTCCCTTGCCGTCGGACGTTCCCCGTCCCCCAAGCCGGCGGCAAGGGGGGCCTTCCTCTCGATCGCGAGGGGAAGAGCCGCAGAATCGAGGCCTGCGGCCCCTTTGGAGGCGATTGGGCGCGCGTTCCCGCGCGTCGCGTCCAACGCTTGGTGCCGGCGGCGGCCAGCGGTCTACATGGTCGGCTGGCCGCCGTCCGGGCACCTGAGGGAAGCCCCCACCCCCCTTCTATCGCCTACCGATGCGCGAACTGCGCGGCGACCTTCGGGCCGTTCTTGATGAAGTTCTCCATGCCGAGCCGCACGTCCTCGGTCAGCATGCACTCTCCGAACGCCTCGGCCTCGAGCTCGAGTCCACGGTCGAGAGTCGAGCGCGCGCCGTCGAGCGTGGCCTTCACGAGCAGCCGGTCGATGCAGGTGCTCAGGCCGCCGATCCCCACCTCCGGCAGCGCCTCCGGCACGGGGATCGGCCCCTCGGGGATCGGAGAAAGCTTCACGCGACCGGCGGCCGCCTCCCGCGCCAGCTCCACAGCACGCGAGAGCAGCCGCTCGGGAGCCACCTCCTCGCGGATGAGTCCGAGCTCGAGCGCCCGCGCCGAGCCGATCGGCTCGCCGGTCCGGAGCAGCGGCCACGCCGCCTCCATCCCAATCCACCGCGGCAGGCGCTGCGTCCCACCGTAGCCCGGGACGATGCCGAGCTTCGGCTCCGGCTGTCCCACGAAGACCTTCTGTCCGCGCACGGCGAGGCGTGCGTGACAGGCCATGGCCAGCTCGTTGCCGCCGCCGAAGGCCAGGCCGTTCATCGCCGCGATCACCGGCTTGCCGAGCTGCTCGAGGCGACGCAGCACGACCTGCCCGCGCCGCGCCTTGGCCACCGCGTCGGCCGGGGTCTTCAGCACGGAGAGCTCGCGGATGTCCGCTCCCGAGACGAAGGCGCGCGTGCCGAAGCCTCGCACCACGACCGCCGTCACGCTCGCGTCTTTCTCGATCGCCGCCACGTGGCGCTCGAGCTGGTCGATCACGCCCGCGTTGAGGGCGTTCAGCACCTTGAAGCGGCGCAGGGTCAGGATCGCCACGCCGTCGCGGTCCTCGCGCGAGACCGACTCGAGCGGCCACGCGGCGCCCTGCTCGGCCTGCGCCTTGAGCCGCGCCGAGACCTTGAAACCCGGGTTCGCCGCGGCGAAGCGCTCCACGAGCGCGAGCGAGGCGCCCAGCCCCTTCTCGTTCATCAAGGTGAAGGCCGGGTGCATCGCCAGCGCGAGCCCCAGCACCTCGTCGAAGTCCGAGAGCGCGATCAGCCCCGCGTCCAGGATCTCCGTCGTCAGGCCGAAATACGCCCCGAGCATCCAGTCCGAGACGCGCGCGAAGGTGGCCTCGTCCACCTCCACCTTCACGTCCTTGCCCGCCATGGGCCACGGCGCCCCCTTCTCCAGCTGGGCCTTCAGCAGGGCCGGCGAGCGGAAGAACGGCATGATGTGCGTGTGGTAGCCCGTGAGGCCGATGTTCGTGAGCGGGTTGCCCCCCGTCAGGTTCATGGCCGTGAAGGGCCCCACCCCCTGCCCGAGCGCCTTCTGGCAGACGGCGTCCACCTGCTCGACCGTCGCCATCCCTCCCTCGACCGCCAGCGCCGCGGCGAGAAAGAGCCCCTCGAAGACGGGGTCCACGGCGAAGCCGTAGCGACCGCCCACGTTGACCGGGAGCTTGCCCGCGAGCTCGTACATCCCCATGAGGAAGCGCGTGACGGCGACGTCGGTCCGCTCGCCCGGCACGACCTCCACCACCGGGTTCTTCTCGGCCGGATAGAAGTAGTGCGTCACCGCGCAGCGCTCGGGGCGCGGCGTGCCGGCGAAGATCTCCGCCGGAGGGAGGTGCGACGAGTTCGAGGTGAAGATCGCGTCCGGGCCGCAGAGCTCGGCCAGCGTGCCGAAGATCTTCTGCTTCACCGGAAGGTTCTCGGTGGCCGCCTCGACCACGAGCGCCGCGCCGCGGAGCGCCTCGTACTCGAGGGTGAACTGGATCCCGGAGAGGAGCGCCTGGGCCTTCTCGGGCTTGAGCTTCCCCCCGGCCACCTGCTTGTCGAGCTTCTTCTGCAGGCGCGCGCGCGCGGCGGCGAGCGCGGCCTCGGCGATGTCCACGACCACCACGCCGACCCCCTGGGGCCCCAGCGTCTCGGCGAAATGCAGGGCGATGTCGGGGCCGATCTGGCCTGCGCCGACCACGCCCACCTTCTCGATGCGGCGACCATCAAGCTCGAATGCCACGGTGTCCTCTCTTTCTAGGGGTGCCGCCAGCGTCTACCACAAGGCGCACCGACCGTGGAAGGTGCGGCGCCACGACGGGCGTGATCGCGGACTGTCGGTCAAGGGTGCCCGGGAAAACGGTGACACTGACCAGGGGCGGTGGCCGACGTCGCGCAGGCGGGCGATGGGCCCACGCGAGAGAGGTGGTGGGGGGGAACGCGTGCGCCGGCGAACGCATGCGGGGGACGAGCGAGAGCGCGAACGGCAGTGGGCACACCCGGAGGGCGGGGGTGGATCGGTGCGGCGGGGAGTGTTGTCGTTGGTTTGTGTTTGTGTTTGGAGGTGACCGGTCTTTCGGCACGCGTTCACCGGCGGGTTCTGCGAAGCAGCTTCCGTTGTCACTGCGGGAGGCGAAGGGGTGGGGTGGGAAGCGTACGGGTGCGGGGCGGAAGAAGCAGCCGGGGAGCGGACTGCCGCATCGGGCACGACCGCTCCTGGCTAGCCGGTTTCCGGTGCACGTCACGATGAAGGTCGTGTCAGACCTGCCCAACCTGCGTGCGAAGCCGCAGCTCCGGGTGATCGAGGCCGCATTTCGGGCGGCGCTCGGCCACCACGGGCTCAATCTCGCGCACTATTCGATCCAGAAGAACCACCTGCACCTCATCACCGAGGCCAAGGACCGGGACGTCCTGATGAAGGGGCTCAGGGGCCTGGCGATTCGCCTCGCCCGGCGACTCAACGACCGCCTCGGGCGGCACGGGC
>JADLHG010000065.1 GCA_020848905.1 Deltaproteobacteria bacterium | reverse complement strand
GCTTGCGGGGCTGGCCGCCGCCTCAGGTACAGATGCGGGTTTCGGCACGATCTCGGGTCCATTCTCCGCCCATCGCTACATACATTACAAGGGGGAGCTGTCTCACGAGACGTTGACACAGGGGGCGACGCCCTCGGCGAACTGCTCGTTCGCCTGCCTCAAGCAGTCCACGAGCACGGCCGAATCGTCGCCGCTCCACACGCCGCTCTCGGGGATAGGAACCTCGGTCGGCGCCTTGACCTCGACGCGGAACGTGCCGACCGTACCTTCGGCTGCGAGGTCGAGCAGCCGGCGCTTCCGGCCCGGAGGTCTCGGCTGCACCTGGAGGCCGAGCTTCCCCGCGAGCACCCAGCACGCCATCGCCTCGGACGTGGCCGAGCGGAAGCCGGCTTCGTCATCCCCGGTGAGCCGGGCGACGAGGTCGTCGTCGAGCAAGCCCGTCGCATCGGCGGCGTCGAGATACGCCTCCCAAGCCGCCCGCCTCGCGCGCCAGATGCGAAGCCGGCGCGCTCGGGATGGCTCGCTCGGATACGGCCCCGAAGCCGTGACGGCGTCGTACCGCTCACGGAGCGCCGGGGTCACGAAGTCGAGCCGTTGCGCGAATCGTTCGATCACGGCCGGCGAGAAGACCCGCTCGAACGCTCCACTCATGGCACGTCTGGGTCTACCACATGGTGGCGAGGGTAGATGACGCTCTGGCGCTCTCGTTCAGGACCAGGCTCCTCTCTTCGTAGGAGCCGCTGACGACCGGGAAGAGCAGGTCGGCGTTGCGGCTGTCAAAGCGAGAAAGCCGATCTCGCCCATGATCAACAGACCGCCCGGCACGCGTCGACCACGCACTGGATCTGCCGGAAGTCGTCCACGCACGAGCGTGACCGCCGGGAGCTGGGCCACCGCGGCGCACGCGCGCGACAACAGCGTCGTCGAACGCGTCCACGCGCGGCGACCCGGGGCTCGGAGAGAAGTAACTCCGAGCCCTGCCTTCTGGAGCGGTCGCGCGGATCATCCGATCAGCGGGCGACGTGGGCCAGCTACGCCGTCGGCACGGCCCGCTCAGGCTTCTGCGGTCTCAGGTGGCTGCCGACGGGCTCGCGAGGCGCGGGGCGTTCTACTCAGCGCCCCGTCGTTTAGCAGCAGCGGCCTTCCGAGCCGCGCGGCCGCGGGTCGATGTCGGCGGCGGCGCTGACTCGTCGGCGTCGCTCGGCTCGGCCATCGCGATGCGGCGCGCGGTCTCCGCGGCCGCGCGCACGAGGGGCGCGAGGACGTCGGCCGGACTCGCGTCTCCCTCCCACGTCGTCGGCGCACCCAGCTGGCGCAACACCGCGCCGTGGGTGACGGGCTCGTCGAAGCTGAAGTGCAAGGTCGGCAGCGGCTCACGGGGCTTGTCGTACTCACCGGCCTCCACCTTGCCGAGCATCACCGTCGGGATGTCGATCGTCGCGTCATCGGGCGTGGCCTTGGACTTGCCCGCCTTCTTCGCAGACGTCTCGCCGATGCCGCCACGTGCAGCACGGAGCGCGTCGAGCACCTGGTCCTTGGTTCTTCCGCGCAGCTCGAAGAGTAGGAACGGGTCGCGATCGAGCGCCTCGCCGAGCACGTAGTGCGTGGCCGCGACGTGCTTGCACGGATCCCCCCAGTCCGGGCACGAGCAGCTCGTCTCGAGGTCGGCGCGCTGCTTGGGGAACAGGCTCACGCCTGCCTCCACGAAGACCTCGTCAATGCTCTGCGGCATCTGCCCGGCGAGCAGCGCGGCCGAGAACTGCGCCTTCTTCGCCAGGCCGTCGATGGCCTTCCTCCAAGCGGGTGCGCTGAGCTCGGTGAGCGCGATCTTGATCTTGTACGGCGTGGCCCGCGAGCCGGTGACCTTGGCCGTGACCTTGCCGCCTTGGACGACGAGGTCGTGCGTTCGCCCGGCACGTGCGTAGGTCCGCCCGCGTGCGAGCCGCGCGGAGTCCCCACCCAGCACGCTCTCGAGCGCCTCGATCCAGCGCCGGCCCCACCACGTGGTGCCAGCCTCCTTCATGCGGATGCCACGCTCCGGCGGTGGCTTCTTCGGGGCGGACCCGTACCAGCCGAAGCGGCTCCGGCGACTCACGGCCGCACCTCGCTGCGGACGCGCGCCGAGCGTGCCTTCGTGCGCGGTCTCACCGGGACGGACGCGCCAGCGTCGTCGTCGTCACCGTCCGCCACGGCTCCCTCGGACAGCGCGAAGAGGTCGCGCAGCTCACGGCCGTCGAGCTCGGTGATCCACTGCTCTCCGCCGCCGACGACCTTCGAAGCGAGGTCGCGCTTCTGATCGAGCAAGCGGTCGATCTTCTCCTCCACGGTGCCGGCGCAGACCAGCTTGTGGACCTGGACCGCGCGCTTCTGGCCGATGCGATAGGCGCGGTCGGTGGCCTGGTCTTCGACGGCGGGGTTCCACCAGCGGTCGAAGTGGAAGACGTGGTTCGCCGCCGTGAGGTTGAGGCCTGTGCCGCCCGCCTTCACGGAGAGCACGAAGACGCGTGGGCCATGCGGTTCCTCCTGGAAGCGGCGGACCATCTCGTCGCGCGCCTTCTTCGGCGTGCCGCCGTGAAGAAACACGACCTCACAGCCGAGGTTCGCGCCGAAGTGCTCGACGAGCTGGTCGCCCATCTCGCGGAACTGGGTGAACACCAGCGCCTTGTCGCCCGCGGCCACCGCTTCTTCGAGCATCTCGGTCGTGCGCGCCAGCTTCCCCGACCGCCTCGGGAGCGGGCCGCGCTCGCCGAGGTACTGCGCCGGGTGGTTGCAGATCTGCTTGGTGAACATCAGCAGCGCGAGCACTCGCCCACGTCGTTCGATGCCGTCCGAGGACTCGATGCGCCGCAGCTCCTCGTCGACCACCGCCTTGTAGAGCGTGGCCTGCTCGCGCGTGAGCGTGCAGACGACCTTCATCTCGTGCTTCTGCGGCAGGTCCTGGATGATGGTCGGGTCACTCTTGAGGCGGCGCAGGATGAATGGCCCGACGATGCGGCGGAGGCGCGCGGCCGCCTGGTCGTTGCCGTAGCGCTCGATGGGCAGCGCGAAGTCCCTGCGGAACGCCTCGAGCGGGCCGAGCAGGCCGGGGTTGGCGAAATCGAGGATCGACCACAGCTCCGCGAGCCGGTTCTCGACGGGCGTGCCGGTGAGCGCGAAGCGGTGGCTCGCCCGCAGAGCACGGGCGGCGCGCGCGGTCGCGGAGGAGGCGTTCTTGATGTTCTGCGCCTCGTCGAGCGCAGCCACGGACCAGTCGATCCCCGACAGCAGCTCGGCATCGCGGCGCAAGAGGCCATACGTGGTCACGACCAGCGTGCCGGGCTGCTTCGGGAACTCGCTCGCCGACTTCGCCCGCGATGCGCCGTAGTGACGGACCACGTCGAGTGACGGCGCGAAGCGCTCGATCTCTCGTTCCCAGTTTCCGACCACCGAGGTCGGAGCGATGAGCAGCGCCGGCCTCCCATCACGATGCGCGTCGTCCTTCCGGCGCAGGAGGAACGCGAGGAGCTGCATCGTCTTGCCGAGGCCCATGTCGTCGGCGAGGCAGGCACCGAGTCCGAGCGCGCCCATGGTGACGAGCCAGTTGAGCCCGCGCGCTTGATACGGACGAAGCGTCGCCTTCAACGCCTTGGGTGCGCCGAGCTCCTTGGCTCCACCGTTTCGAAGCCGCTCCACCAGCTCAGCCACGGCACCCGACGCGGCGACCGCGATCGACATCCCACCCTGTCGCGCCTCGCCCGCGAGCACGGCCTGCATCGCCTCGCGCGCGCTGAGCTTCGACGCGCCACTGGCCAGGCGTCTCTGGATATCGCCGAGCTCGCGCGGATCGATCGCGACCCACGCACCCCGAAACCGGACGAGAGGCGCCTTCTGCTTCGCGAGCGCGGCGAGCTCTCTCGCCGTCAAAGGTTCGTCACCGATGACCGCTTCCCAGTCCACGGCAAGCAGCTCGTCGAGCGCGAGCCCGGCCGCTCCGGTGACGACACCGGCGACCTTCTTGCCGCTGCCGCCGACGCGCATGCGCAGCCGGAGGCGCCGCTGGCCGGCTGCCGTGAGCTCGCCCGGCACGATGACGCCGAAGCCCGCGTCCGCGAGCAGGGCAGCGCCGTAGCCAAGGAACGTCCACGCAGTGGCCGGATCGAGCTCGACGGCCTCGGGGCGCGCTTCCTCCAGCGATCCCGCGAGCGCAGGAAAGAGCCGCGACGCACGTCCGAGCGCCTCGAGCAGAGCCTCTTGCGGATCGCGAAACGCGCGCCCGAGCTTCTCGAGGCTGCGTCCCTTCGTCTTCCATACGTCCGAGGCAGGAACGAGCAGGCTCGGATCGTCGGGCGACTGGAGCAGGAAGCGCAGCACGAACGGCTCGCCGTCGTCCACCGGCAACTCGAGGCGAAAGCATGCGCGAAGGCGGTCACGTGCGCCGAGGGCCGGCTCGCTCCAGCGCGCCAGCTCGTCCACCACGGAGCGCTCCGCGAACCCGTCGGTCTCGAAGCTGCGCTGATCGCCGCCGAGCGCGGTGCGCCAGCGATCGGGCCAGGCATCGGGCGCCGCTCGCGCTGTCTTCGCACGTGAGCCGGGCGTCGAACCGCGCCCCGGCGCCCGCGAGCCGCCGAGCGACGGTCCGCCGCGTGCGGTTCGCACCAGCGCGTCGACGACGGCATCCAGGTACGCGCGCACGAGCGCATCCGGCGCCCACACGGCGCCCGAACGATCGCCGGCTGCCGCGACCGCGTGCGCCGCAGGGGGCATGCTCGCGGCGATCGCCGCGACCTTCGCCGCATCCTCACTACCCGCAAGGGCTGCGGCCCAGCGCGCCTCGACGCGTCCCCCACGCCGCGAGATCGTCGGCACCACTCGCTCGCGGGCGGCGAGATCCATCGCGAGCTTGCTGGCCAAGGCCCACGTGGCCACCGAACCGGGCAGGCTCTCGAGGTCGGCGGCCGGCACGACCGCGAGCCTGGCCATGGTGTCGAACAGCGGTAGCTTGAAGCCGGAGGTGCCGCGGAGGCCTTCGGGGGCGACGAGCTTCGCATGCCAGGGCTCGCCGCCATCGCCCAGCGTCGGCAGCAGGCGCGGCGAGGGTTCGGTGCCCCAGAGGAACAGGCACTCGACGTCGGGCAGGTACACGAGCGGCATCGGTCGCCCTTACATGCCACACGGCGCCCGTTCTCGGGGAGGCGAAATCTCGGGAAGCCCGAGGTTCAGGCGCCGCAGCCCGCGTCGAGGGTCGCGACCTCGGCGGCAGTCGAGCGGAGCGGCAACACCTCGAGGTCGGCGCTCTCGCCGGTGGCGCGGCGTTCGACGGACCCGGGCCCAACGCGCCCCTTCTGGGCCTGGCGCACTCGCCAGCCCAGGTCGGCCGAGTCGGTCGAGGTCGTCTCTCGCCCGATGAGCTCGCGGTGCGGCACCTTCGACTCGGGCACGGGGAGCTGGGTCAGCGTCACGTTCGCGGCGGTCGGCTCCGGCACGGTGGTCGGAGGTGTCGGCTTCACGTTCGCCTCCTGCTCTCGCAGCTCCAGCGGCTCGCCGATCCCGCGTAGCAAGGAGGTCCCGGTCGGCCCTTCCAGGTCGTCTGCCGCCGCTCCGAGCAGAGGAGCCTGGTCCGGACCACCCGCCTCGCGCTCCGCGACTGGCCCACCAGCTTCCCCCGCGCCACCTGCGCCACCGCGCTCATCGATCGCGTCGTCCACCACGCCGACGTGATCGCCGTCGAAGGCGAGAGCTATTGCGCCCGCGGGGCCGGGCGGTCCGCCGAGGCCCGGCGCGCGAAGAGGACCGAGGTGCCCGGCCGCTGACGCCCGCCGCCGGCCCGGCGCCCCAAGCGAGGCGGCGGCCCCGGCCAGCGGGCGCTCGGCTCCGGGTGGGGGGACGGGGACGGGGGCGGGAGCGGGGCGCCGCCGCGAAGGCTACCCCCCCACTTGACCACTCCGTCGGGGGTCGAGTATGCGGTGTGGCGCGCTTCGGGGCCGAGCCTGCACGGCGGCGGGCGCATACACACCCACCGGAGGATTCGGTCGACATGCTGAAGCGAAGCGTGAGCACGGGGCTGGGACTGAGCTTGCTGATCGCCGTGGCCGGCGCGGCGCACCGGGCTGCGGCCGCGCCCGCGGTCCCCGAGGCGACGCCGCCGGACAAGGACCCGAAGGTCCGGGAGGCGGAGGCGAAGGCGAGGGAGGCCACCGCGCGCGCCGAGGCCGCCGCCGCGAAGCAGCGGGAGCTGCAGCAGCAGGTGGACCAGGCGCGCACGGGCAAGCTGATCCGGTTCGGGCTGACGGCCGGCTTCGCGCTCGTCGGGCACTCGCGGTCGAACGTGGGCACCGACGGTGTCCAGCAGCGCAGCTTCGAGGTCGGGACGATGCCGTACTTCGCCGTCGTGCCTGCCTACTGGTCGCTCAGCGACATCGAGGCGACGTACTGCGCCTCGCGGTTCTCGGAGGCCGATCACGCCGCGGCGCTGAGCGTCGCCCTCGCCGCCGCGCGGGAGCGCGCGAAGGCCCAGCTCCCCGACTGCGTCCGCGCGGACCTCGAGAGCCAGGACGAAGCCAAGCGCCGCGCGGCCGAGGCGCGTCTCGCCGCCAAGGCCAGGAGCATCTGGACACCGGAGGACGAGAGCCGATGCTGGCCGACGCTCCTCGCCCTCTACGTGGGCATGCCGCTGAAGTACGATGCCGACGTCCGCCCACCGTGGCGCGCGTCGGAGGGGTACGGTGAGGCAGAGCGGCGCAGCGTGGAGCCGACCATCTCGTTCGGTGCCGCCCTCATCCCGAACACGCACATCTCGTTGCTCTTCGGCGTGACTCACGCGCGCATCAGCCTGCCGCAGGAGTCGGGTGGTCCACGGCAGACCAAGCGGTTCGGCACCTACACCTTCGGCGTCGGCGGGAACATCGACCTGCTCGGCTCGCTGCTGAGGCCGTAGCGCCGCCGCGCGCTGCGCCACCGGCGCGTCCGGCGCTGCTCGACGACGCGTCGCGCTACGTCGTCGCATCGCGGGTCGCCAGCGACGAGCGCGAGCACACCCTGCTCGAGCTCTTCGCGCAGTCGCTGACGGAGCACGGCAAGCGCGACGCCCTGTACCTGGACCACGGCGCGACCTACCGCAGCGCAGTCCCGCAGCTCGCGTGCGCGCGGCTCGGGATCCCCCTGCTGCACGCGAAGTCGTACGACGCGGCGGAGCGCGGGAGGCTGGGGCGCTTCTGGCGCCGGATGCGCGGGGAGGCCCTGTCGCACCTCGGGCTCGACCCTGAGCCTGGGCGGCACCGTGTACGAGGTGCCGCCCGGCTACCTCGGGGGGCGGGTCGTTACGGTCGCCACCAGCCTCTTGGATGCCACCGAGCCAGAGCGTCCTGCACCTCGGCGAGCCAGGCGTGGGCCAGACGTGCGTGCTGCACCCGCCCTCGGCCGCGGCCAACCTCTTCCTCGCCGTCGAGCCGCACGTGCAGGACCCGCGGCGCGACCGGGTGCGCCCCGTCTCCCTCCTCGACGAGGCGCACCTGCTGCACCCCGACCTGCTCGCGCACCTGCACCTCCTGATGAACCACGAGTGCGACGCCCGCGCGCCGCGCTCACTGCTGCGAGTCGGGCTGCCGGAGCTCGAGGGCAACCTGCAGCGGCGCGCGCCCCGGTCGCTGCTCACGCGCGTCCACCCCCGCTTCCTCATCGCGCCCGCATCATCGCGTCCTCCACCCGGACGACGGGGGAGTCACGTTGAAGCCGTTCCCCCGGCTGGCCGAGGCGCTCCGGACGCCGCTTCGACTCGTGTTCGACGGGTCACAGGAGCAGCGTGGCGAGGTCCGACACGCCCGTGAGCGGGCCCGCGCGTCCCCCGCCGCGCCGCCGAGGGCGGCCGTCCTCCGCGGTACAGTCCCCAGTGACGAGGTCCGCCCCGTGAAGACCCCCGAAGGAACCGCGAGCGACCCGGCGGCCGCGCTGGAGGTCGCCCCGTGGGACGCTCATGACCAGGAGCTCGTCGCCCACGTCCATCCCAGCGACTGGAAGGGGTGTAGACCTCATCGTGACGTCCTGGGTCGACGACTCTTCGCCGGGCGGGGCGTGAGGTCGACCACGTTCGCGAGCACGTGGACCTCGCGATGGTAGGTGGCGGCCACGAGCGCCCAGGCTTCGT
>JADLHG010000064.1 GCA_020848905.1 Deltaproteobacteria bacterium | reverse complement strand
CTGCCACGACCACCTCGTCGCCTGGCTCGTGCGCCTCGGCCTGAGCGGCTCCATGGTCCCCGACCCGCTCCTCGTCGTGGACAGCGACAGGGATGGCCTCCCGAACGGCACTGACCCCGACGACGACAACGACGGCCAGCCCGACGCCACCGACTGCGCCCCGCTGGACGCGAGCCTCCAGCTCTGGCTCGCCGACGGCACGACCTGCGTGGTGGACGACACCGACGACGACAACGACGGCGAGCTGGACCTCACCGACTGCGCCCCCCGCAACCCGCTCACGCAGGTCCTGCTCGTGGACGGCACGACCTGCGTGGCCAACGACACCGATGACGACAACGACGGCGAGCCCGACGCCACCGACTGCGCCCCCCGCGATCCGCTCAAGCAGGCGCTCGATCTGAACGGCAACTGCGTGCTCAAGCCCAAGCCGACCTGGACCGCCCTCGCCGCCCCCACGCGCCTGCACAGCGGCCCGGCGGTGCTGCTCGCCGACGGCCGCATTGCCGTCCTGGGGGGAGTGGGCCCCGCCGGCACCGCCGTCCCCTGGCTCGACTTCTACGACCCGGCGCAGGACCGCTGGTCAGCGGGGCCCGATCTGTCCAAGCCCCGCCAGTTTCTCCTCGCCGTGACGCTCGCCAACGGGCGGATCCTCGCCTGCGGACCCGACGTGACCTGCGAGCTCTACGACCCGACCGCCAACCGCTGGAGCGTGGCCGCGTCGATGAGTCAGGCGCGCAGCGACTGGGAGGCCGCCGGCGTGGTGCTGACCTCCGGGAAGGTGCTCGTCGTGGGCGACCAGAATGGCACCGCCACAACAGGCGAGGTCTACGACCCTGCCCTCGACACCTGGACTAGCACCGGGACCCTGGCCGTGGCCCGACACCACGATCAAGACGCGGTGAGGCTCGCCGACGGCCGCGTCCTGGTCGCGGGAGGCTGGGCGGGGAACGGCTTCGCCACCGTTGCTCAGATCTACGACCCGACGACCAACGCCTGGACCGCGACCGGCACCACGACGGCGAGCCATATCGGGGGAAGACTGATTCAGCTCTCTTCGGGCAAGGTCCTACTGATCGGACACGCGGGCATCTGGGGTCCCGCATCGGGGGCCGTCGAGATCTACGACCCCGCGACCAACACCTGGACCGTGACGGGTAGCCTGCTCACGCCCAGAGGCTACGTGGCCGCCGCCGAATTCCCGTCGGGGCACGTCGTAGCGGCCATCGGCACGGGTCCGGCGGTCGGCGTCACCGCCGCGGAGATCCGAGATCCGGTGACCGGAACGTGGAGCAGCGTTGCCGCCCTCTCCGCACGGGCTGAGCTTGGCCGTCTCTTCCGCCTCGACGCACGCACCGCCGTTTTGGTCAGCAGGTCGTACGAGGCCAGCGGCCTGCGCGTGACCCGCCTCTCCCTCTACTAGCCCCCCGGCGCGGCCGCAGCTCCAAACATGGGTGCTCGGGCCGCGAGACGCCGACGACCCTGCGACGCCCCCGCGAGGCTGCGCCGCAGCCGCAAACAGGGGTGCTCGGGCCGGGAGACGCCCGCGAGGCTGCGCCCGCCGAGGTCGACGCCGAGCGCCCCCGCAGTGACTGACCAAGGCGCACTTCCTGGTGCGCCGCGGGAAGGAGCGAGGAGGTAAGCCGGCGACGGCCCGGCCGGCGCGGCCGCAGCTAGAATTGGGCCCAGAGGAACTGGTTGGTCACCTCATGGTGATACATCACCTCGGAGCGCTTGACCTTGCTGCCGAGCGCCTTGGGGCAGCGCTCCGCCGACGACAGCTTCAGCGCCGCGTAACGCTCGTGCACGCCTTCGCCGAGGAGCTGCCGCATGAAGGCGCTGTTCTTGAAGTTGGTCATCGCGTCGTAGATGTTGTCGGGCAGGAACCGCCCGGGCAGCTCCGCCGCGTCCTGCGCGCTCACCGCCGGCTTCGGTCCTTCGAACCCGGTCTTGAAGAGCGAGTAGATCGCCAGGTACGGGTTCGCGTCCGGGCCGATGGACCGCACCTCGATGCGGGCCGAACGCTCGTTGCCGAGCGGGATGCGCACCATCGAACCGCGATCGATCGCCGAGGCCTTGATCTGGTTGGGCGCCTCGAAGTGCGGGTCGAGCCGACGATAGGCGTTCACCGACGCGTTCAGCCCGAGGCACAGGTCGTTCCCGCTCTCGAGGATGCGCCCGATGAAGTCCCAGCCCACGGCCGACAGCCCGTGCTTGCCGTCCTTGTCGTAGAAGAGGTTCCGCCCCCCGCGCGTGACGGACATGTTGGTGTGCATGCCGCTGCCGTTCACCCCCGTCACGGGCTTCGGCAGGAAGCTGGCGGTCATCTCCATGCGCTGGGCCACCTGGCGGCAGAGCAGCTTGTAGAGCTGCACCTGATCGGCAGCCACCACCGCCTCGGTGTACTGGTAGTTCATCTCGAACTGCGACGGCGCCACCTCGGGGTGGTCCTTCTCGTTCGAGAAGCCCATCGCGCGCTGCAACTCCGCCGCGGTGTCGATGAAGCGACGCAGCGCGTCCCCCGGAAGCGAATGGTAGTAGCCGCCCGTGGAGATGAAGTCGAACTTCCCCTGCTCGAAGTAGCGGCGCTCGGCGTCCCGCCCCATGAAGAGGAAGCCCTCGATCTCGTTCGCCACGTGGCAGACGCTGCCGTCCTTCTTGTGCAGGTCCTCGGTGTAGCGCTTCAGCATGGAGCGCAGGTCGGCGGCGTAGGGCGAGCCGTCCCGCTCCCGCACCTCACCGAAGACGAGCACCTTCCCCGAGCCGAACACGTCGGCGGGGAGCCAGTAGAAGGCGGGCCAGTCCACCTCGAGGCGCAGGTCCGACTCGTGCTGCCGCGAGAAGCCGCGGATCGAGGAGCCGTCGAAGGTCAGGTTGTCGGCCGACTTGAGCAGGAACTTCTTGTCGTAGTCCAGCATGTGCAGCCGACCTTCGAGGTCGGTGAAACACACGGTGACCGCCTTGATGCGCTTCTCCTCGGAGAGGTAGCGCATGCGCTGCTCCTGGATCTGCCCGGCCGGCACCCGGTCGATGCGGGCCTGCTTGGCTTCCAGGTTCATCTCCTCGAGCCGGTCGTAAGGGATCTCGAGGAAGTCGCGTAGAGTCGTTGGTTCCATCGCTCCCGACCTTCCTTTTTTCTGAATGGGCGCAGATCGTAGTGAGTGCCGAGGGGACGCGCAAGGGAGAAGGTCGCCCACCGGGGACGCACGAGGAAGCGAACGACGCGAGGGGCGGCACCCTTGACAGTCGTCGCTCTTCGGCTAAACTGACTAGTCAGTTGGTATAGAGATCGAGATGACGACCCACAGAGACGAAGAGCAACGCCGGGAACAGATACTCGCCGCCACCGCGCGGTGCGTGATTCGACTCGGCTATCACGGGGCCACGATCGACGCCATCGCCCGAGAGGCCGGGCTGAGCAAGGGGGCCGTCTACTGGTACTTCTCGGACAAAGAGGAGGTTCTCGTCGCTCTCTCGTCCGCCGTCTGGGCCGCGAATATCGCGACGATGCGGTCGCTCCTGGCACGTCCGGGTCCCTTCGAGAGCTTCGCTCGCGAGCTCGGCGAGCGCTTCATCGAGATCACAATGGGCAAGGACGACCTTTACCGCCTGTTCTTCGAGTTCTGGGCCATGGGAGACATGAGCAAGGCCCTGGCGCGAACGCTCTATCAGAATCAGCGGCTTATGGAGGCCGTGGTGGCGGAGCGCGTGCAGGTGGCCATTGATGCGGGCGAGCTGCGCGCGGACCTGGACCCGGCAACGGTGGCGCTGTCCTACATCGCTCTGTTCAACGGTCTGGCCGTTCGGCACGCCTTCGACTCGAAGGTGGACGCCCGACGCTGCTGGCAGCAGGCGTCGAGCAGTCTCTATCGCGGAGTTGCAGCGGAATGAGGAGTGTAGGACCAGCCGCGGGTGGCGGCTGAGCCGGTACAAACCGACCGGTCGGTATTGCTCGGGGCCGCCGCATGGCCCCGGAAGGAGGTGCAACATGGAACGGCAAGATCACGGAGTGAAGGGCTTCTCGCTTCGAGCGCTCGGCTTGGCGTGCGGCACGTTCGTGGTGCTGTCGCTACCTGGGTGTGCCGGCCACGGCGGCACCGGACACGTGCCCGCCGTCCTGGTGGGTAGCTGGTTCGCGGGGGCCGGTGGCACTACCACGTCCTTCGATCCGGCGAGCGGGGCCACCGGAACGCCCAACGGAGAACGCCTGCTCTACGAATTCAAGGCCGACGGGTCGTACCGAAAGACCTATCAGAGCTACCAGGCCAGCGGCGGCTGCGCGTCGGGCTTCACGGCGGCCGAGAGCGGCTGGGCCGAGGCCAGCGAGACCACGCTCACCCTCACCCCTGACGCGGGACACCTTCAGGTGAAGAATAGCTGCGCTCCACGCCTCGACTCTGACAAGCCCCTCGACCAACTGGCTGGAGAAAGCTTCACCTGGACACTGGTGGCCGACGAGCTCGACCCGAGCCACAAGCTGCTTCGACTCGTGACGGCCAGCGGGGCCGGCGCGACGCTGCGAGCCCTCTGACCCCCGGCAGGATGGATCCACGGCGCCGTCGAAGAGGGACGCCGACGGCGGGACAGGTGAAGGCGCGTTCGCGCCCGAGCGCGAGCTGCCGACTACCTGCTACTCCTGGCCGAGCTGCGTCGGTGGCTTGCCACCGAGAAACTTCGCGTCGTCCTCCTCGGATGCGCCTTCGACCTCGCGCTGCCTCTGCCGTGCGGTGAGCCAGGCGTCCACCGAGAGCGGGCCGGAGCCGACTGCGCTGAAGGCCAGGAGCAGCACCAGCGTCAGGGCCGCGAGCTCGAGGGACTGTCCGCGCGAAAGGAGCCCGTCGCGCAGATGGACGAAGAAGACCGCCCCAAGGAGGATCGGAGCCTGGAAGGCCGCCGCGAACCGGGTGAAGAGCCCGAGGGCGAGGAAAAGACCGCCCGCCAGGTGAAGCGGCGCCACGTAGTGCAGGAGCGCCATGGGGAAGAACCAGTCCCCGCCGCGACCCACGGTCAGGTCCACCACCGTCTCGGTGTGCTTGATGAAGAGCACCCCCCGCACGAAGAGCGCCGCTCCAAGGAACATCCGGACGGCGTCGAGCCCCCAGAGCTTCCGTTCGTCGAGCCAGTCGCGCGCACGCTCGTAGCGCTGCATCCCACCCTCCTTTCACCGGCACCTTCGAGGATCATGGTCGCTGGAAGAGAAACCGCAAGCCTCCCCGCGCGAATGCCCAGCGCCACGAGGTGCGCCCCGAGGCCCGCCGCCACGGTTGCGCACGCGCAGAACCCGACGATAATGCGCGCGTGGCCGCCCCCCTTCACGCCGACGATTGCCTGCGCTGCGGCGCCTGCTGCGTGAACAGCGCGGAGAATCGAGCGACCTCGTACCGCGACCTGCTGGAGGTCACGCCGAAGGATCGCGAGCTCTTGAAGCGGCCCGACGCGCTCCGGCGGCACACCGTCACGAACCCCGCGGGAGAGCTCCACCTCAAGCTCGTGGGCGACGACCAGCGCTGCAGCGCACTCCTCGGGGCGCTCGGCCGCAGCGTGCGCTGCGCGATCTACGCCCTCCGCCCCGGCTGCTGTCGCCGCGTGCAGCCCGGCGATGCCGAGTGCCTCGCGAGGCGACGCGAGCACAGCCTCTCGCGCGACCGCGAGCCGGGCCAAGCTGGCCCTCGGCGCTGACCCAGATCAATTCGCGAACTGACGAGTCACAACCGCGCGAGAGGCGTTTTCTCGAAAGCGTGTCAGCCTGACAAGGTCTTGATTTTGCGCATGAAAGCTCCTTGACGGGCATTTCCGCCCCGATCAGGATGCCCGGCCAGAAAGGAGCCACGTTCATGCGCCACCGCTCACGCACCACCCCGCTCGCCCTCGGGCTCGCCTTCCTCGCCGTCTCCGGTCTGCCCGCCTGCGACGGCAACCCGGAGCTCAAGAAAGACGCGGGCACGACCACCGACAGCCGCACGGCGGACACCGGAGTCGCTCGCGACGCGACGGGCGAGGCCGGTTCCCCGGCCGGCGAACAGAAGTGCGGCACCTGCCACGCGGGCCAGGCCGCCTCGGCCACGGAAGGCCCGCACGGCAAGCTCCAGCAGGGCTGCGTCTCGTGCCACGACAACGCGCTCAAGCACCAGGCGGACCCCGGCAACGTGACGGCGACGGTCGATTTCTCGGTCGACACCTGCGCGACCTGCCACGCGGCCTACAAGGACACCTACCTGACCGAGGACGGCAAGAAGGCCGGCAAGTACGGCGGGTCGGTGAAGACCTCCAAGTACGACGAGTTCCCGAAGTACAAGCACCTGATGGGCGGGCATGGCTTCACCCTCGAGTACAACGAGGAGCGCGGCCACGCCTTCATGCTGAAGGACCACAAGGAGATCAAGCGCAAGCAGAACACGGCCTGCCTGCAGTGCAAGAGCACCGCGGTGACCTACTTCTGGAACGAGAGCCGGCGGGGCAAGCCCGTCATCGGCAAGGACATGGCCTGGGAGGACGTGGTGAAGAAGATCAATGCCAACTGGCCCAAGACCACCGACTACGGCGCGGGCTGCAATCACTGCCACGACCCGCACTCGGCGGGCTTCCGGCTGGTGCGCAAGGCGCAGATCGCGGCCATCCTGGAGCGCGGCACCGATCCTTACAGCGAGAGCTTCAACTTCGTGCCGAAGACGCCGGCCGAGCTGATGGCCAAGATGAACGAGAAGGGCGCCGACGGGAAACGCACGCAGGCGGCGCGACGCATGGCGGGGATCCTGACCTGCGCGCAGTGCCACGTGGAGTACACCTGCGGCCCGGGCGTGGACAAGACGATCATCCGCGACGACTTCCCCTGGCGGAAGCTGAAGGACCTCGAGAGCTACTACCAGGCCAAATACAACAACGTGCAGGACTGGAAGCACTCCACGCTCGGGGTCACGGGCATCAAGGCCCAGCACCCGGAGACCGAGTTCTACTGGGACAGCAAGCACTACAAGGCGGGCGCCACCTGCGCCGACTGCCACATGCCCAAGACCGGCACGCAGAGCAGCCACTGGTACACCTCGCCGCTGAAGTACCCGAAGGAGACCTGCGGAAAGTGCCACGGGGACGGCCAGGACAACCTGACGATCGTGACCACCCTGCAGGACGGCGTGATGAACCAGGCCAAGCAGGTGGAGACGGACCTGGACGCCGTGCTGACCAAGCTCGAGGCTCTCGGTAGCGACCCCACCTTCGACGCGAAGAAGCTGGCCGAGGCCAAGGGCTACTACATGCGCGCCCTCTTCTGGTGGGAGTTCACGGTGGTCTCCGAGAACTCGGCGGGCTTTCACAACGCCAGCGAGGCGGACACCAACCTGAAGTTCTCCGCCGGCGAGCTGGCGAAGGCCAAGGCGGCCATCGGGATGTAAGGGGTCGGGGCGCCACTCGGGAAACACGGCGCTCCACCCTCTCCACGCCCTGCCTCACCGCCGCGCCGGCGCGCGGCGGGCTCAGCCCCTTGTTCCGGCCGTTGCTCATACCAGAGGCGGACCACCGCGCCGGAGCGTCCCCGCCAGGGCGCGCGCGATCTCGGTCACGTGGTGCAGATCGGAGCCACAGCAGCCCCCAAACACATTCAGCCACGGCATTTGCTGAGCCAGGTGGCGATACTGGCCTGCGAGCTCTTTGGGGTCGCCCGAATCGAGGGCCGTCGAAGCGTCGAGCTCTGCGTGGCTCTTGCGGGACGCGTTCGCACGCACACCGCGAATGCGCCTGGCCCAGGGCGCATCGTGCAACACGCCAGTGAAATGATCCGGATGGGCGCAGTTGATCATGTAGTAGGCGGGGAAGCTATCCGTCGCTTCATCGACCTGGGCGATCGCATCGGCGAGGGTCTGCCCCGTCGGCAGGGCTCCGTGGGTCTCCACGGTGAATGAGATCACGGCAGGCATGCCGACCGCACGCGCCGCGCGTGCCAGCCCGGCTGCCTCGCCCGCCTGGTTGAACGTCAGCGCTGTGACCATGTCCGCCTCGGTTGCCGCAAGCCAGCTGAGCTGCTCTGAGAAATATTCTTCGGCAGCCTCCATTGCAATCGTGGCCTCGGGACGATAGGCGTCACCGCGCGGACCGATCACGCCGTTGAGCACGATCGGTTTCGCGTTGGTCGAGTAGCGCGCTCGCAGGTCGGCGATGAAACGAATAGCGTCCTCGTTCGCCGCACGCAGCTGCTCGGCGTGGGCTCCAAGGCTCTTGGCCCAGTGACCATGCGCCTTCCACGTGACGCTATCGAGGACGAACCCCGCGTGCCGCTCCTTTGCGAGGTCGAGAAAGCCTTCGAAGTAACGGGTCAGGGCTGCTCGGCCGTGCGGCGTTGGCAGCAGTGTATGGGCCGCGAACTCTCGGATCTCGATCCCGTGGTTGAAAATGAGGTCCGTCTCGACGCCAGCGTCGGTGAGAAAAAGATCGCCCGACAGCTGCGGCAAGCGGTTCCGGTGCTGCGGCATTCGCCATCCTCCGTTCCTGCAACCTTCTACCATGATCAAGGGGTCGCCCGACCCGAGGTGCTGATGCGCGGCCGGGTCGACGAGCCGTGTCGGGCGGCCGTGGTCGGCGTACTTGGACCCCGCCGAGAGCTCCTGCTACGCTGCACACCCTTTGACGGACAGATGGCGAATCAGGATCGCGCCCGGGCGGTGGCCACTCCGGGGGCGTGGCAAGCCACACGTTGGCCAGGACGGAGCGAGAGAGCGATGAGAGAGATCGAGGTAACTAGCCCAGACGGAGACCCGTGGCGCGCTTCCCCGGCGGCCCGTACGACCCGGCGGGGGAGCGCGGCCCTGGCACTGGCCCTGGGGCTCTGCCTCGGGACCGCAGGCTGCAGCAGCAACAGCACGAGCGGGACCGACGGGAGCGTGACGACGGACACCGGTGCCACGACCGGCGACGGCGCCGCGGGGGACGGTCCCGCGAAGACCGACGGCACGGCGAAGGCCGACGGCGCGACGAAGGCCGACGGCGCGACGAAGGCCGACGGCGGCGGCGATCCCTGCGTGGGGGCGCCAGCCAGCTTTGGGCTCACCTCCACCACGGCGTGGAAGGCCCTCGGCGATCGGCTGCAGGTCACGGGTCAGCCCGACGAGAACAGCTCGCTCCCCTCGGGAGCGCGCGCCGAGAAGGGCTTCCTCGCGGTGGACGGGTGCCGGCTCTACGTGCTCGCGAACAACGACAAGAACTACGCCTGGTACGGCGCCGCGCCGCCGAAGGTCTTCAAGACCCTCGCGACCGCGCCGGTGGCGAGCATCAACGAGGCCTGGGCCTGGGAGCTCGTGGATGGGACGCTCCTCGCCACGCTCTACACCACGGGCGCGCGCGTGATGCTCTACCGCATGCCCGTCGCGGGCGGGGCGATGGAGCAGGTGAAGGGCTCGAAGCTTCCGGCGGGCAAGGACCAGCAGATCCGCGGCTACGCTCTCTTCGGCGCCACGGCCTACCTCTCCGCGGTCTACGAGGACGGGACCGCGTCGGACCTCGTGGCCACGCGCGTGACGAAGTCCGAGGTCCTTTCAGGCGCGCCGGTGATGGACAACCGCACGATGCTCTACCACTCGACGGTGCTCGCGCGCATGCACCGCATGGGGGACCTCATGCACCTCAACATCGGCGGGAGCGACCTCAAGTTCTACGACCGCGCGTGCCTCGACCAGTTGATCGACAAGACAGGCGGCAAGACGCTTCCGAGCTGCGCCTCGGCCATCGACGGCTGGGGCTGGAACTGGATCCGCCCGGCGGGCGCCGTGAGAGTCAACACCGGCAAGGTGGAGATCTTGCTGCCCGGCAAGACAGCCCCGGTCACGGTGCACTCGAACAGCGCGGCGCAAGGGTTCCTCGCGGCCTACGTCACCGCGGACAGCAAGACCGCCGTCGTGGCCTACGCGGGGGCGTCAGCAGGCGGCGCGCCGACGGGCCTCATCCTCGTCACCGGGCTCGACACCGCCACGCCCGCCACCACGTCGCTCCCCCTGCCCGGCGTGCAGATCACCGACGCGTGGACGGACGGGAAGGTGGCGCTGGTGGTCACGAGCCACACCAAGAGCTCGGCGCGCATCATGGTGCAGGGGCTCAAGCTCTAGAACTGCCTCGAGCCGCTCCAGCCGTTGAGGTATTGTCGGCTGTAGCCATGGACCATGCTTCCTGAGGACGGATCGGTGCACTGGCGGCCGAGGCTGGTGATCGGCCTCGGCTGTGCCGCGCTGGCGCTCTCCGCATGCCGGGTTCTGTTGCCCGATCCCGAGGGGCTCGTGGAGCCTGCGGCCGGGGACCCGGGGCGCAGAGACGGCCGGCCGCCGGACGCGCCACGGCCGCACGACAGCCAGTGCGCCCCCGTGCTGCTCACCTTCGGCGCGACCGCCGACACCACCCTCGATTCACAGTTTCCGTCGACCAACTACGGCAGCGACCCCAAGCTCCAGGTCGACTCGGCGTATCCCGTGCAATCCCTCATCCGCTTCGAAGTGGCCGGCATCTCGGGTCCCGCCGCGAGGGTCCAGGTGCGGCTCAACGTTACCAATGCCACGGTAGATGGTCCGGAGTTCTACGCCACGTCCAGCTCCTGGCTGGAGAGCGCCGTGACCTGGAACACCCGACCACCGCCGACCGGTCCGCTACTCGCCAACCTCGGGCAAACGAACCTGGGCGACGTCACGGTCGACCTCGGCGGCGCGGTGAAAGGAAATGGGCCCTTTACCCTCCTGCTCGCGCCCAACTCCGACGACGCGGTGGACTTTCAATCCCGAGAGACCTCGAACGGACCGGTTCTCCTCGTCACTGCCTGCAGGCCACCTGACGCTCGATGAGCGCGAGACCGCCGATGGACGCGTCGTTCTGGGAGCTGCTGGACGAGCCCGTCCGCTCGCAGATCCGAAGCTCGGCGCAGCTCACCTCGCTCCTCGGCGAGGCGATCGCCCGCGCGGAATCGGGAGACTCCTGGTCGATCCCGGATCGCCCGCGCTGGTATCGCTACCTCGCCGCGCGACTGCCGCAGACCGCCGAGCTGGAACAGGCCCTGCGAGGCTGGCGCACCGAGGACCTGCGCTTCTGCCAGGCCTGCGCCGAAGGCGATATCGAGGCGGTGACCGCCTTCCACGCGCACTACCTCCCGGTGATCGCCTCCACGCTCCACCGGCTGCGGCTGAAGGACCCGTTGAAGGAGGAGGTGCAGGACCAGCTGGTGATCGAGCTCCTCGTCGGAGCTGGCGATCGCCCACCCTCGATCACCACGTACCACGGCCTCGGCAAGCTCTCGCAGTGGCTCCGCGTGGTCACCTCCCGCGTCGCGCGCCGGGCCCTCGGCCAGGAGAAGCGGACCGTCCCCTCGAGCGAGCTGCTCGCGGACAAGCTCGTCGATCACCGCACGGGCGTCGAGCTCTCCCGCTCGAAACAGGTCTACCTGATCGCCTTCCGGGAGGCCTTCCGTCAGGCCATCGGCGCCCTCGACGCCCGAGCGATGAACCTCCTCAAGCAGCGCTATGTGGACGAACTATCGTTGCAGCAGGTGGGCGCCATCTATCGCGTGCACCATTCGACTGCCCTGCGCTGGCTCGTGGAGATCAAGCGCACGCTGCTGCAGAGGACGCGGCAGGGCATGGGCGAGCGCCTGAGGATCCCCGACGAGGAATGGAGCACCATCTTTCGCCTGATCCAGGACGACCTGGACGTCTCTCTCCGCACGTTCTTTCGCAGGGAGAGCCCACCCGACGCAGGCCCGAGAGACGAATGACGCGCCGCCCATTGTCCCTTCCGCGGTTCGCTCGGCTGGGGGTCCTCCTGCTCGCGGGCGCGCTGACGGCGACGCCCGTGCGGTCTGCTTTCGCACAGGACCAGGACGCCGCGGCGGCCAGGCTCCTGTCGCAGGCGATCACCGCGTTCACCGACGGCGCCTTCGCCGCGGCGAGAAAGCAGCTCGCGCGGGCTCGCCAGCTCGCCCGCAAACCGGCGCTGCTGAGCCGGATCTCCCTCCAGCTGGGCCTCAACTACGCGGCTGAGAACCGGGAGGAAGAAGCGCGCGCGTCCTTCCGGGATGCGCTCTCCCATGACCCCCAGGTAGACCTGGACGAACAGCACTACAAGCCCTCCTTCGTAGAGCTCTTTCGCTCCGTGCGCCGTTCTCTCGACGGGCAGCTCGAGGTCTCTGCGGACCGCGGGGACATTCTCGTCTGGGTGGGAGGCCGCGCCGCCGGCAAGGCGCCCCTTCGGCAGCGCCTGCCACCGGGGGATCACGTGGTGGAGATCCGAGGACCGCGCGGCGAGAGCCTGCACCGTTCGTCGGTACGGATCGTCCCCGGACAGACCTCTCGACTGGCCGTGGCCGGCCTGACTCCGTCGCGCAACCTCACCTCCGATCGCTCCGGGCCGCACGTCCCGCTGCACGATGGACCCGGCACCGCCCCGGCTGCCCGTCGTCCGCGCCGGTTGTGGACCTGGGTGGTGGGAGCCGCGGCCGTGGCTTCCGCGGGAGTGGCGCTCGGCCTCGGCCTGTCGGCCAACGCGGACCGCGGCTCGGCCTGCGACCTCCTCGGCGACTCCGCCCGGGCCTGCGAAGACCGCACGCGCGTGGCGCGAGCCGGAGACCTGGCGCGATACCGAGAGCTGTATGACGCTGCGCACCGCAAGGCGCTGATCGCCAACGTCACCTGGGGCCTGGCCGCGGCCACGGCGGTCGGTACGGCGATCCTCTACTGGCTCGAGGCGCGCGGCCCCTCCGCGAGGCCAGGCAGGGTGTCTATCGCGTCGCGCGCTCTGGGCCTGGCGGTGGGGATCGCCTACTGAGCCGGGCCCGCGCGTTCTAGCTCGAAGCGGACCACGGTCTTCTTTCCCGGGCGAACCCTGGCCCGGCGGAGCGAGGAGAGGTAGCCAGCTCGGCGCACCTCCACCTTGTGCAGGCCCTCGCTCACCTTCTCCAGGGTCATGGCCGTCTGACCCACGTGCTTTCCGTCGAGGAAGACCTCGGCCCAGAGATACTGGCCCGTCTCCTTGAGCTTGCTCTGGATGATCATCGATCCCCAGGCTCTGGGCCCTGCGAGGTGGCGCGAATGCCGGGGGCTCGACCGGGCGCTCCGGGACGGCGGCCGACGGGCTTCCACAGATGGCCCGCGCACCAGCCCGTCGTTCGCAGCGTGGGTCGCCGCAGCGTCGCGGCGGACCTCCGGCACCCTGATGGCGCCGAGCGACCCATCGGCCGCGAGGGCATCCGGGGCTGCGCGCGCGACTACTGGCGCCTTCTGCGGCACGCGGTCGCGGCGGGAAACCGCGACGTAGCTTGCGACCGCGCCGACAGCGACGGTCGCCGACAGCGTCGCGAGAAGCAGCCGCCGGTGGTGAGGGAGCCCCTTCCCGGGCCGACGGTGCACGTTCTCGGTGGCGCTGATGGTGGCTCGCGGGCCCTCGACGAAGCTGCTCAGCGCGAGCTCCTCGCCGAGCTGGCGCGCGGACTGCTGCCTCTTGTCCGGGTCCTTGCTCAGCGCCCGGAGAATCGCCTCTCGCTGCGTCCGCGGGACGGCCCGCCACCGGTCGTTTTCCAGAGGCTGGCCGCGGGCCACGCGGTCCATCGTCTCCTCGGCGGTGGCCCCTTCGAACGGGGCGACGCCGCTCAGCATCCGAAAGAGGATGGCACCCAGGGCGAAGATGTCGGCGCGACGATCCACCTCCGAAGAGCGCCCGAGAGCCTGCTCGGGAGACATGTACTTCGGCGTGCCGATCACCGAGCGAATCCGGGTGATCTCCTCGGCGGGGCGCTTCCGGCCGGTCGCGCGCACCGGGGCCGAGATCTTGGCGATGCCGAAGTCCACCACCTTCACAATCTCCTGCGCCTCCGGTCCCCGACAGAGGAAGATGTTGCTGGGCTTCAGGTCGCGGTGGACGATCCCCTTCTCGTGGGCGGCCGTCAGTGCGGCAATGACCGGGAGAATGGTTCCAGCCACCTCGGCTAGGTCGGAGATCGTCCCTACCCGTTTCAGCCGCTCCGCCAGGGACTCTCCTTGCAGAAGCTCCATCACGATGAACGGCGTGCCGTCGTCGGAGTAGTTGAAGTCGACGATCTCGACGATGTTCGGATGCGAGAGGCGGCTCGTGATCTCCGCCTCGCGTTTCATCCGTGCCACGGCCTCGGCATTCGCGGCCCAGCGCCGGTACAGGAACTTGATCGCGAAGCGGCGCTCGAGACGGAGGTGGGAGGCCTCGTAGACCACGCCGAACCCGCCTCTGCCGATCAGGCGCTCCAGCACGTAGGTGTCTTTGTGCACCTCCTTCTTCACGCGCCCTTCGAGCAAGACCGGGCTCGAGCCCGCCGCGAAGGAGGCGGAGGCCGTCCGGGTCAGATCATCCCACGAGTCCAGCTCGTCGAGCGCCGCCACGCCCCCGGCCGAGACGAGCGCGCGGCACTCGTCGCACGTGGCCAGATGCCCGTCGATGACCTGTTCCTCGGCGGCGGAGAGGAAGCCCCCCACGTATTGCAGGACCTGGTTTTCGTCGAGGCAGGGCATCGAGCCGTGGGCCGTTGTGGGTACGACCGAGAATACCTCGGGCGCCCGCTGGAATGCGCGGTCGCTTAGGAGGCTGGCCAGCCTCCTTAAGGCCCGGTCGGGTTGGTGCCGTTGAGGAACTCCTCGAGGTTCGTATATCCGTCCCCATCCCGGTCTAGGGCGCCGTCGGCCGCCTGGTTGGGGTTCAGCCCCAGGTTGCGTTCCCACGCGTCGGACATGCCGTCCCCGTCGCTGTCGCCGTAGGGCGTCCCCGAGGCGATGGCCAGCCAGCCGCCGACCTGGGAAGGATCGTCGATGATCTTTCCCGTTCCGTTCTTCACATCAGCCACGATGCGCTGATCGATGGCATCGCGCCGCCAGAAGTAGCCGCCCTGCGCGTCTACCCCCTGGGTGTTACCCACCCCGGCGAGCACCACCTGGTAGGCCTGCGCCGCCGCGGAGGTCGTAATCGCCGGCGAAGGGAACCGATTCGGCACGAGGTAGCTCTGCGAGCCAGGTTCCATCACGTTCAGCTCGGGAGCGGTCTCGGTGCTGCGGTGAGGCCCGAGGTTGCCCTGCACGAAGACCTGGGCCCCTTTGCCGGTCTTTGCATCATTGATTACCTTGATTTCGTATTTTCCGGAGCTCGAGCTGGTGCCGTATTTGAAGTAATTACCGAGGTAGTTCACCTGCATCAGGACGCCGGGGAGCTGCTTCTCCAGATCTACGTGGCTGAAGGTCCAGAACGGATTGTATATCACGTTATTGACCACGTCCGTCACGCCGCAGGTCTTCACCAGCGGGCCGCGTTCTCCGCTGTGGGCTATGAGGTTATGGTGGAAGCTTATATTGTAAGCGCCGGGCGCGTTCTTCTGCTCGCTCGAAGCGTAGGAGCCCAGCATCACGCCCTTGCTGTGGCAGCCCTTGGAGTGCGTGCTGCAGTCCAGGGCCTCGGAGACGAGCGTCCACTGGATGGTCGTCTCGTGGACGCGATACCAGGTCTCCAGCACCTCGTCCACGCCCCAGCTCAAGGAACAATGGTCGATGACCACGTTGCGGACATCTCCCCCGTTCTTGCCGATCGTCAGCGCATGGTTCTCGCCTCCCGCACCGGGCCTCGAGGAGAGGTAACGGATGATCACCTCCGAGGTGGCCACGTTGATCAGCGTGCTGGTGTTGCCCGCCGGGTGCGTCAGCGTGATTCCTCCGCCCGGCGCCGTCTGGCCGGCGATCGTGAGGTTCGGGTTGGCGACGGTGAGCGCCGAGTTGAGGACGATGGTGCCCCCCACCTTGAAGACGCAGACGCGCGCCCCCGTGGCTGCCACGCATTCCCTCAGGCTGCCGGCCCCGGAGTCGTTCAGGTTTGTCACCTGAAAGACCTTGCCCCCGCGGCCGCCAATGGTCTTCGCACCAAAACCTTCGGCTCCCGGAAACGCGGCGACGGGTCCGGGGGGCTGCACGTTGCCGTCGCTCTTCGCGCCGCTGTCGCGCCGCGGGCCATCCGGCGTGCGGCCTCCGTCCCGGACCGCACCGGGGCCGTCCGGCGTGCGGCCGCCATCCCGCGGCACGCGCGGACCGTCGGAGCTCCGACGCGCGTCGTGGAGCACCACGCCACCCCCCTCTGAGGCACCTCCGGCGTCACGGGCCGCGGCCGTGCAGCCCTCCCCCCGGCACTCGGAGGAGTCGGGGCCCCCCCCCTCGCCGTCGTGGCCTTGCCCCCCGTCCGCGCGATGCACCGAGGGCGACTCGTCGCCGCACCCGGCCACGGCGCCGAACCCAAGAGCGAGAAGCAGCGTGATGCACCGTGTCGCTTTGCCATCCAGGTTCATGGGTTCCTTTCTCTTTTGCACGTTTCGCCCCCCCTCCGGCGCGCACGCCCGGGGGAGCCGCCATCGGAGGAAGTGCATCCGCCGCGGGCTTTGTGCAGAGAAATCTCGCGGGCGCGGGGGCGATGATCTCGTCCAGCTTCAACTGCACGGCCCGCATCTCCTTGTCCTGTGCGTGCTGGATGACGAGGATGACCAGCAACGCCCCCGCGAAGGCCCAGAGACTCCCGGTGACGACGCTCGTCTTCGCGGCGAGCAGCGCAAACCGGCCCTCGATGGCTTCCTTGAGTCTTATCGTCGATTCCTTTCTTCCGCGTCGCGTTCCCCTCCGCGTCGCGGATCTGACACAAACGATTCGTCCAGCGACGCGCGGCGCCGTCGTCGACTGGCGATCACGCGACTGATCGCGTCCACCAGCCGTGCCACGAGGCGGCCGAGCGGATCGAAGAGCCAGCGCTGGAGTCGCGTACTCGCCTCCACGGCGGTCATGACGCGCGAACGCGCGAAGCGGTCCTGGATCCACGCCTCTCCCTGCTCCACGAGCTGCGCGTCGGAGACCTCGGCCAGCGTCTCCAGATTGGCCAGCGAGTACGGATCCAGGTTGAAGCTACCCACGAGCAGATGGCGCCCATCGACCGTGGCCACCTTGGCGTGCAAGACCGATTCGTTCCACTCGTGAATGGCCACGCCCGCGGCGAGCAACCGGCGATAGAGGCTTCTCGAGGCCGCGCGTGCGAACGGAACGTCGCTCCGGCCGGCGAGCAGCAGCCGCACCTGTACGCCTCGGGCCGCGGCGGCGGTGATGGCGCGGAGCACGCCGGGGTCGGGCAGGAAGTAGCCGTGCGCGATGTGAATGCGCTCGCGGGCCTTGTCGAAGGCCTTCAGGTATCGCCGACGCAGGCGCCAGCCCCCGCCGATGCCACAGAGAAAGATGCGCACCGCGCTGTCTACCGAGCGACTGGGCTCGTCGCCGATGTTGATTCCGCCGAGGAAGGCCACTTCGTCGTCGGCCAGCAGGCCCTTCCGGTGGTTGCGGCCAAAGCGTCCGATGAGCAGTGCCCGGAGGCGGTTGTAGATGCGCACCTCGCAGCCACCCTCGCGCAGAGCGGCTCGCGGGACGCGCACGCCAGGGCCCGCCTCCGGTTCAACTGAGGGAAGGCGCGGCATGATCTTCTCCGAGGTCGAGCAGCAGGATCTCGGTCTCCTCCCGCGCCCTGAACGAGACGACCCGCTCGGCCGCCACGCCGACACCATCCCCCGTGGTCAGCACGAGGTCGTTGAACATCACCTCCCCCTGCACGAGGTGGAGCCAGGCGCGTCGCCCCGGCGAGAGCTCGTGCGCCACGTGCTGTCCGGGGTCGAGCACGGCCGCGTACACCAGGGCGTCGGCATGGAGGCGCAGCGCCCCCCTTCGTGCGTCGGGGGAGGCGACGACGCACAGTCCCCCCCGGCGCTCCGCCGTGCTGAAGCGTTTCTGCTCGTGACCAGGCTCGAGCCCCGCCTCCGACGGCCTTAACCAGCTCTGAAAGACGTGCGCCCAATCGGTCCGCGACGCGTTCCGCTCGCTGTGGCGAAGGCCGCGTCCCGCGGTGATGCGCTGGAACTCGCCCGCGTGGACCACGCCCGAGCAGCCCGTCGAATCCTCATACGCCAGGGCGCCCTCACGCACGAAGGTGACGATCTCCGCGTCGTGGCGGGGATAGCGCGGGACGCCCGCTCCCGGTGGGAGATGGTGCTCGTCGAAGAGTGCGAGACGTCCAAAGCCCTCGGCGAGCGGGTCGGCTCGGTCCCCGGGGAAGAAGGTCTGCCAGGCCTCTTGCGTGCGGCGGCGATCGTGCCGGCGGTCCTCGGCCCTGCGGAGCGTGATCATCGGCCCATGCCTCCGGGTCCTCGAGATGCACGTTGCGGGCCGTCGATCGCTTCACCTCCTTACGTACTGTTGAACGACCTCCGCGCGATCGACGCCATCAGAACGAGGGACGGTGCGCCGACCGCTCGTCCACCTCGGGGCCGAGCCTCAGGTGCACCTCCTGTAGCGGTCGGGGCTCACCCACGACGGCGGGCTCGCTGGAGGCGTTGGGGAGCCGCATGAGCTCCTCCGCGACAATGGCCTGTAGCTCGCCCCCCGTGAGGGTTTCCTTCTCGAGCAGCACCTTCGCCGCGCGACGCAGGAGCTCCGTCCGAGCGCCGAGCAGGGCCGTCACGCGGGTGTGCTGCTCCTCGAGCATCCGACGCACCTCGGAATCGATCTCGCGCGCGGTTTCCGGCCCGTAGTCGCTGACAGCCTCGAACCCGCTGCCCGCCAGCGATAGGGCTCGCCGCTCGGTTTCCAGGCTGAGCTGGCCCAGCTTCTCGCTCATGCCGTAGGCCTTGACCATGCTCCTGGCGATGGCGGTGGCCTTGAGCAGATCGTCCCGCGCGCCCGTCGAGGCCTCTCGATAGATGAGCTCCTCCGCGACCCGACCGCCGAGGAGAACCGCGATCTTGTTCTCCAGCTCGCTCTGGGTCATCAGGTACCGGTCCTCGGTCGGGAGCTGGAGCGTGTAGCCCAGGGCCGCGATCCCCCGCGGGATGATCGAGATCTTCTGCACCACGTCGACCCCGGGGATGGAGATGGCGACCAGCGCGTGCCCGACCTCGTGGTGGGCCACCCGTTCCTTCTCGCTGGGGTTCAGGACCCGGTTCCTCTTCTCCAGCCCGGCGACGATGCGCTCCACCGCCTCCTGCAGGTCCGCCAGACCCACGCTCTCCTTGTCGCGCCGGACGGCGAGCAGGGCCGCCTCGTTGATGATGTTGGCCAGATCGGCCCCCACGAACCCCGCCGTCATGGAGGCGATGACCTCCAGGTCGGCATCTGGGCCCAGCGTCACCCCGCGCGCGTGGACCTTGAGGATCTCGAGCCGGCCCGTCTTGTACGGCCGATCCACGAGGACGTGCCGATCGAACCGTCCCGCGCGTAGCAGGGCGGGATCCAGGATCTCGGGGCGGTTGGTCGCGCCGATCAGAATCACGCCGCCGCGGGAATCGAAGCCGTCCATCTCGACCAGGAGCTGGTTGAGCGTCTGCTCTCTCTCCTCGTGGACCATCGGCCCGACGCCCCGGGCCTTGCCCAGCGCGTCGAGCTCGTCGATGAAGATGATGCAGGGCGCCTTTCCCTTGGCCTGCAGGAAGAGGTCCCGCACGCGGGACGCTCCGACCCCGACGAAGAGCTCGACGAACTCCGAGCCGCTGATGGAGAAGAAGGGGACGCTCGCCTCGCCGGCCACGGCCTTGGCCAAGAGCGTCTTGCCCGTCCCGGGGGGACCGACGAGGAGAATGCCTTTGGGGATCTTGCCCCCGAGACGCCGGAACTTGTCGGGCGTCTTCAGAAACTCGATGACCTCGACGAGCTCGTCCTTGGCCTCATCCACCCCCGCCACGTCTGCGAAGGTCACCTTGACGTCCTTTTCCAGGTAGATCTTGGCTTTGCTCTGACCCACGGTCATGAAGCCGCCCTGACCTTGCCCCATGCGTCGGGCGAGCAGGCGCCACACCCCGAAGAGGATCAGGATCGGGAGGAGCCAGAAGAGCGCGTTCGTCAGGAAGGTGCTCTCCGGAAGACCGGTCACCTTCACGTTCCCCTTCTTGAGGTCCCGGAGCAGATCTTCGTCGTCGACCCGAAGCGTCTCGAACGCGCCGCTCTTCGGGCTCTGACCGCCACCAGACCTTCGGCGCCCCTGAATCTGACCGCGAGAGATCGAGACCTCTTCCACCTTGCCCGCCAGGACCGCCGCCTTGAACTCGCTGTAGGGGATGCTCGGGGTGCCCCACTGGCCCGCGACCAGGCTCTGGATCAGCAGAGCCGCCCCGACGACGGCGAACACCACCCAGGCCGACGACGCTAGCTTCTTACGGTCCATGACCTCGCTCCTCCGGCATCGGAGCCGGCCTGATCCTCCACCTTCATGAGCGCCGGGAGCCGGTCGCACATCGTCCACACGGACGAGAACCGTTCGAACGTGAGGCGGGGGCCCGGCAGCTTGCGCGCCTGGGCATAGGTCAGCCAGCGGCCCATCGGCCGCTCCTCCTCGGTCCCCTCGAACGTCGACCAGCCCACCGCCCAGTAGCTCCGGTCCTCATCCAGACGAGCGATCGGTCCGCGTCCGCCGGAGCTGTCCATGGGACCGTAGACGCGGTTGAACTCGTACGAGTAGCGTCCCGTCGCATCGGAGAAGCCAAAGGCCGGCTGCGCGTCGTAGCCCTGAGGGAGCGTCGGCCGGCAACGCGCATCTCCGCGCCCACGCGACTCGCGAGGGGCCGCGCCCACGCCACCTCCTTCGCCCTCCCAGTCACCGAGGGCCCTGCGTCCATCCCGCTCCTCCGACATCGGTCCGCTCCTCTCAGCTGCTCATCCCGCCGCTGCCACCCGGCATCCCGTTCCGCTCGGCTTCGCTCGCTTCCCGAGACCCCTCGGCGATCAGCGCCTCGGTGGTCAACATGAGCGACGCCACCGACGCCGCATTCTGCAGGGCCACGCGCACGACCTTGGTCGGATCGATCACTCCGGCGAGGACCAGATCCTCGTACACGCCGGACGCGACGTTGTAGCCGTACGCGCCCTTGCCTTCGCGCACCGCGCTCACCACCACGGCCCCCTCCGTTCCGCCGTTCTCGGCGAGCTGGCGTAGCGGCTCCTCGAGCGCCCGACGAACGATGTTCACGCCGCTTTGCTGATCTCCGGTGAGCGTGAGCTTCTCCAGGGCCGGGAGCGCGCGAAGCAGCGCCACGCCCCCCCCCGGGACAATGCCTTCCTCGACGGCGGCGCGTGTCGCATGGAGGGCATCCTCCACGCGGGCCTTCTTCTCCTTCAGCTCCGTCTCGGTGGCCGCCCCCACGTTGATCACCGCGACGCCGCCCGCGAGCTTTGCCAGCCGCTCCTTCAGCTTGTCCCGGTCATAGTCCGAGGTGCACTCCTCGAGCTGCAACCGAAGCATCTTCGCGCGCGCCTGGAGCTCACCCTTGTCGCCTCGGCCTTCGATGAGCGTGGTGTGGTCCTTGTCGACGGTGACCCTCTTGGCCCGGCCGAGATCCTTCAGGGTCAGGGTCTCCAGCTTGAGACCGAGATCCTCGGTGACGGCCCTTCCTCCGGACAGCACCGCGAGGTCTTGCAGCAGCTCCTTGCGGCGATCTCCGAAGCCGGGCGCCTTCACCGCGCAGACGTTGAGCGTGCCGCGCAGCTTGTTGACCACCAGCGTGGCCAGCGCTTCGCCATCCACGTCCTCGGCGATCACCAGGAGCGGCTTACCGGTCTTGGCCACCAGCTCGAGCAGCGGCAGGAGCTCCTGCATCTGCGAGAGCTTCTTCTCGTGGATCAGGAGGTAGGGGTCGACGAGAATCACCTCCATCCGTTCGGCGTCGGTGACGAAGTACGGCGAGAGATAGCCGCGATCGAACTGCATTCCTTCGACGACCTCGAGGGTGGTCTCCATCGACTGCGCCTCCTCGAGGGTGATCACTCCCTCCTTGCCGACCTTGTCCATGGCCTCGGCGATCAGCTTGCCGATCGTCTCGTCTCCGTTGGCGCTGATGCTGCCGACCTGGGCGATCTCGTCCCTTCCCCGGGTCGGCTTGGATTGCCGCTTCAGCTCGGCGACCACCGTTTCGACAGCGGCGTCGATGCCACGCTTGAGGTCCATCGGGTTCGCGCCGGCGGTGACCAGCTTGACCCCCTCGACGTAGATCGCCTGCGCGAGGACCGTGGCGGTGGTCGTCCCGTCGCCGGCCACGTCGGAGGTCTTGGAGGCCACCTCCTTCACCAGCTGCGCCCCCAGGTTGGCGAAGTGGTCCTCCAACTCGATCTCCTTGGCCACGGTGACGCCGTCCTTGGTGATGGTCGGCGCACCCCAGGATTTATCGAGGACCACGTTGCGGCCGCGCGGCCCGAGCGTCACCTTCACCGCGTTGGCGAGGGCGTTGACGCCCTTCGCGATCTGCTGGCGGGCCTGGCTGCTGAAGAGGATCTCCTTGGCGGTCATTGGCGTGCTCCCTTTTGCTCGGTGAAGAGGCCGGTCGCCCCTGTCGAGGCGGAGCGGATGGCGCGGCGGCGCGACGTGGCGGCGCTTACCCGGCCTTGGAGTGCATCGTTCGGGCCGTAGAATACGAACGCCGTGAAGTCCGACAGTTGAGGTGCCGAGCACGGCTGCGCGGGTGGCGGACTCCATCAAAGTGACGGGCCTACCCGTCAATTAGATGGAGCGTCGCGCCCAGGGTCTCCACGCCCGGCGGCACCTCGGGTAGCTCGAGCTCCAGCTCGCGGGCGGCGACGTCGCGCGTGAGCCGCCCGTCTGCTTCGAAGCTCCCGTCCGCAGCTCGAACGACCGGACGAACCTCGTCCGCGTCCTGCTCGTCCTGAATCTCGCCCACGAACTCCTCGAGCAGGTCCTCGAGCGTGACGATGCCCGCGAACGAGGATCGTGAGCTTCCGCTGCGAGGCCAGCGGCGAGCACCAGCACGAAGCTCGTCAGCAGGGCCAGGGACAGCATGTGAAGCTCCTCGAGCGGTAGGCTCCGCGCCGCCGCGGGTTCGCCCAGCCTCCAGGTGGTGGGCCCCCGGTGCCGTGGCAGACCAACGGTTGCAGAGCGCCCTGGAGCAGCTTCCGGGCCGCCAACGTAGGCGAGCACCTCCGAGGGATTGCGCCCGCCAGGGTTTCGCGGCACTGCCCCCTCGTATCAAGATGAAGTGACGTCTCATTCAACTTGATGGGGAGCGACGGTGATGGCGCTCGACCGGAACCAGGTCATCCTTCGTCAGGCCTGCTTCGCGGGTGTGAACGAAGCAGCCTTCCCCACGCAGGAGAACGGACCATGGTCAAGCTAGCCATCATCATCGGAAGCACGCGCCCCGGCCGCAAGGCCGAAGCGGTCGCCCGCTGGGTGCACGAGATCGCGAAGAAGCGCCGCGAGGCCGAGTTCGAGCTCGTCGACATCAAGGACTTCGACCTGCCGCTTCTCGACGAGCCGGTACCCCCGTCCATGGGCCAGTACAGCCGGCCGCACACCAAAGCCTGGGCTGCGAAGATCGGATCCTTCGACGGCTACGTGTTCGTGACGCCGGAGTACAACCACGGGACCTCCGGTGCGCTCAAGAACGCGATCGACTACCTCTATCGCGAGTGGAACAACAAGGCGGCCGGGTTCGTGGGCTACGGCAGCGTCGGCGGCACGCGGGCCGTGGAGCAACTGCGGCTGGTCATGGGCGAGCTCCAGGTCGCCGACGTGCGCGCCCAGGTCGCGCTCTCGCTCTTCACCGACTTCGAGGACTTCACCACCTTGAAGCCGGGACCACACCACGAAGCGGCGGTGAACGCGATGCTGGATCAGCTCATTGCATGGAGCGGGGCCCTCCGGCCCCTTCGGGAGCGATGACCAGCGATGACCAGCGACGGCGAGCAGGGGCGCGAACGGTCACGGCGAAGAGCCGTTCGAGCCGGATCCCTTCTCGAGCTGCCGATCCGCCGGCTCTTCCATCGCGTGGGCCAGCTTCAGGTCCAGCCTCGTCTCGGGGTGATGGTCCGTGCCCTGGGCGACCAGCGCCGCACCGGGCATGAAGCCAAAGGCAGCCACGAGGTCGGCGAGCTCGTACTCGCGGTGCAGCTTGCCGACCTCGAGTTTCCAACCCGGCAGCTTCGACAGCGCAGCCGATGTGGTGTCTCAGCGGGGCGTCCGGGTTCGGCATGCCGGTCGGGCGATGCATGAAGGGTATCGGGCCGTGGGTGCTCGGCCCCCTCGGGTTCGCCCAGCCTCCAGGTGGTGGGCCCCCGGTGCCGTGGCGAACCAAGGTTGCAGAGCAGCCTGGAGCAGCTTCCGGGCCACCAAGATAGGCGAACACCTCCGAGGGATTGCGCCCGCCAGGGTTTCGCGGGACTGCACCGTCGCATCAAGATGAAGTAACGTCTCATTCAATTTGATGGGGAGCGACGGCCCATGCGCGCCGAGGAGCTGGACCACAGGGAGCTCTTGGAGCTGGACCCGGAGGCTGGAGTGATCCGCTTCGCCGGAGAGCGCGCGTTGCTCCTCGACGCGGTGGCAATGGGGCTTCTGCGCAAGTACCTCGTGGAGAACTTCGGCCTCACCGCCGCCCGCACCGTGCTCACTCAGTTCGGCTTCGCCCACGGGTGGCGCATGGCCGAAGCCCTTCAGGCGCACTTCACCTGGGACAGTGACGAGGACTGGCGACGCGCCGGTGCCCGCATTCACGCTCTCGAGGGCCTCTTCCGGGTCGAGCCGGGAGGCGACGGACCGCTCTCCAGGGAGGGCGTGATGCTGGTCGCGTCCTACGAGGCGGAGCAGCACCTCTTGCACTTCGGGCGCTCCGAGGTGCCCGTCTGCTGGACCATCTGCGGGCTCACGAGCGGCTACCTCAGCCGGACCACCGGCGAGGAGACCTACGTCCTCGAAGATCGCTGCATGGGTCGCGGCGACGCGGCGTGCCACCACTTCGGCCGCACGCGCCAGGAGTGGGGCGACGAGCGCGCCGAGGAGCTCCGCTTCTTCGAGCCGGTCCGCCTCACGGAGTGCCTCGAGGTCTCGCTGCAGCGGGTAACGGAGAGCCTGAAGCTGGCCGAGCGGAAGTTGCGCGCGCGCCACCGCGCGCTGGTCCGGGTGGCGCGCGAGGTCGAGGAGCCGCTGGGCCTCGTCGCCAGGAGCCGGGCGATGCGGACGGTGGTGGATCTGGCCCGCCGCGTGGCGAAGGTGGACTCCACGGTGCTCATCACCGGCGAGAGCGGGTCGGGCAAGGAGCGGATCGCGCGACTGGTCCACGAGGAGTCGACGCGCGCGGCGGGGCCGTTCATCGCGGTCAACTGCGGAGCGATCACCGAGACGCTCCTCGAGAGCGAGCTCTTCGGACACACCCGAGGCGCGTTCACCGGCGCGACGCAGGATCGGCCCGGCCTCTTCGAGGCGGCCAACGGCGGCACGCTGCTCCTCGACGAGGTGGGCGAGGTCTCGCCCGGGATGCAGGTCAAGCTCCTGCGGACCCTCCAGGAGCGGGAGGTCCGGCGCGTCGGCGAGAACAGGAGCCGACCGGTGGACGTGCGCGTCGTGGCGGCCACCAACCGCGACCTGGCCCACGGGGTCGCCGGCGGCGGCTTCCGGCAGGATCTCTACTACCGGCTCAAGGTCGTCGAGCTGCACGTGCCGGCGCTGCGCGAGCGACGGGATGACATCCTTCCGCTCGCGAGGGTGCTACTCGCGGAGGCGGCGCTGCGGATGAAGCGCAAGATCGTGGGCCTCGCACCGGGGGCCGCGGATCAGCTCCTGCGGCACGAATGGCCGGGCAACGTGCGCGAGCTGGAGAACGCGATGGAGCGCGCCGTGGCGCTGGCTCGTGGAAGTCGCGTCGAGCTGGAGGACCTGCCCGAGGAGGTCCGGCAGGCGGCCCCGAGGCCGCTCGCCACCGCGGGAACAGTTCGACCGCTCGATCAGGTAGAGAAGGAATACATCCTCGCCGCGCTGGAGCTGAACGGCGGGAATCAAACGCGCACGGCCGAACAGCTCCGGATCGGCTCGGCCACGCTCTATCGCCGGCTCAAGAGCTACGGCGTCACCGGCCGGCGCGCGGCCCGGTGACTCGCCGGGGCGCAGCCAGGGTGACCACGTCTACACAGAGACTTGTTGTTGCACGATGAAACATGTTTAGAAGTCGCCTTCGCGCACCTGCCCTGGCTTCCCCTTCAGGTGAATGACCTTCTCCGGTGAGACGCTCTCGTTCTCCGGCAACGGCGCAGCTCCTTTCTCTTGCCCGAGCGCAAACACGCTCTTCAGCTTGCCGAGGAGCGAGCTCCCTTCGACGGCCTTGGCCCCCTCGCCGTAGTAGTCGAACCAGGGGAGCCCCGCGCGCGCGTACTCCTTGGCCGTGGGCGGCGTGGTGGGTGGATTCTCGCCGGTGATGCCGCGCCAGACGAGCGAGTTCGCGAGGTGCACGAAGCAGCGGCTCGAGGCGGCGTCCCAGTCGGCGAGCTCGAAGACGTCAGCGTAAATCTCCTGGCGCATGCGACCGCCGGGGGCGAGACCCATGGCCGGGGAAGGCGCGGCGGCGCAGGGCACGGCCATCGCATCCATGTCCGCGAACTCGTGGTACCTCTCCCGCACCTTGCGCTCCACCTTCGGAAAGCGGCGCTCGAAGACCTCGCGCTTCATCGGGTAGACGATGAGCTGCAGTCCGCCGTGCTCGGCCTTCCCCGTGAGCTGCTCCTCGGCGGTGTAGCCGGCACCGAGAGGCATGGCCACGAACTGGCGGATAAAGCCCTTCTCCACGCAGTACCCGTCCAGCCAGGGCTGGCCGGGGACGTAGAGGTAGTCCTGCGGGTCTCGGTGCAGGCCGCTCGACCACGCGTCGCCGGTCGCGGCGTTGATCTTCCCCGCGGCCACCTTGATGGCGAAGGGATAGGTCGTCTCGTGGTCCTCGAGGTAGGTGCCCTGGAAGTGCAGCCACAGCGCCTCCGACTGATACATGGGGAGCATCACGCCGCCGTGCTCCACCCATTCGCGCGGGACACGCTCGGCGAAGTCGTCCACGTGCCGCATGGGGAACGGTCCGAACCCCGGAGGGAGGGGGTAGGCCTTGTCGTCGTCGGGAATACGCAAGGTCCGCTGCAGCTCGATGCGAAGCTCTGCCCCCGGGTGAACCTCGGGGAAGGTGAACAGCAGTCCGTCGTCCTTGAGCTCGATCATCTCGGGTCTCCCTTCACCAGGTGCCGTCGCGGACCTCGCGCACCAGGCGCAGGACCGCGTGATCCGGCAAATCCTTGAGCTGACGGATAAGCTCCGCGAGGAGCTGGGGGCGCCTCAAGATCACCTGCTGCAGGTCGGTCGAGACCTTGCCGGCCAGCGCGAGCAGGACGTCGGGGTCCTCGTGGAGCTCGCGGGCGAGCGCGAGAATCTTGCCCTCGGAGGGCGGAGGCTGCTCGCCCCGCTCCACCTTGCTGAGAAAGGCGGGCTGCACGCCGATGCGCGCGGCCACCTGGCGGACCGAATAGCGTTCGTCCTCGGCCCGGAGAGCCTCGCGACGCTGCCGGACGTAGGGACCGAAAGCCGAGCGCATGTGTGTACTAGATAGTATACAGAACACGCCCTGTCAAGGGCCCGCAATCAAAGGTCCGCGGCTCGGGACCCGCTGCTAACGCATCGCGTCGGCGAGGCCCCCGGCCGGGGGCCTGCCCAGGAGCTGCTCGGGGGTGAGCCGGTCGTCGTAGGGGAGCCCGCCGAACGTCGCACCGTCGGCCAGGCAGAGTCCCACCACCGAGACCTGCTCGTTCGCGGCGTGGTTCAGCTTGGCCTTCATGTTGTGGCCGTCGCGCGACCGGGTGAGCCCGAGCCAGTGGAAGAGCGGGACCCCGGGGGCGAGCTCGGCGTTCGGGAGCCATTCCATGCAGTGCACGGGGTTGAAGGCGGCCCCGCGGTCGGCGGCGAGCCAGCCCTGAAGGTGCGCCATCCGCTCGGGCCCGAGCTCGAGGGGCCAGAGGTAGCCCCCGGCCTCGACGGGGAGATGGTTGTGGAAGCCGTGGTTGTTCGGCCGGCCACCGTGGAAATAGATCGTGGTCCAGTCGAGGACGAGGCCCGTGTGCCCCACGTTGTCCGGTCGGTAGCGCAGCACGGCGAAGCCCGTGTCGCTGCGAAAGCGCGCGCGGAAGGCCGGATAGCTGGCCGGCGTGACGGGCACCACGAGGCGCGTCACGGGCCGGTCCGCCGACCCGGCGCGGACCACGAACGCCCGGCGGAGCTCGGGAGAAAGCCGGGCGTCTTGCAGGTACTCGCGCGCGAGCGTCACGGCCCGCGGCTCGGGCGGAGCGGCGAGGGCAGACGCGGAGCCCAGCGTGACCCCTAGCCAGAGGGCCGCGGCGAACACGCCCGCTGAAGCTCGAGCACGAATCGGCATGCGACGAACGATCTCTCCTCGAGCCGGTTACCGCGTGCCAGCCCCGCAGGCTCCAAGCAACGCGCGCGCCAGGACTCCCCTCGCCTGCCGAAGTGGCGTGAATCGCAGCCTCGAGGGGCAACGCGCCGCGTTTGCCGGCTTCCGCGCCCCGTCCCTCTGCCCGTCGATTCTCGATGGCGCCCGGTCCGAGTAGCCAGCCGCTTGGGGGCGCGGAGCCCTGCAGACGCACGTGGGCACGCGCGGACCGAGTAGCCACATCGAACGGTCACGGAGCCAGCCGCTCCCGGCCGCCCCGTGCACGCACACGGCTAAGATCATTTAACAATATCTGGCTCCCCTCTGGTACGAGCCTTGCTGTGCGTGAGCTCGACTGACGGAGACGCCACGACCATGAAACGCACCTCGCTGTTCGTCCTGCCCCTCCTTGGATCGCTCCTGCTGGCCAGTCCAGCCGGCGCGAAGAACGCCTCCGCGCCCGCGAGCTACGCGCTGCCTCGGGAGGTCGGCTGGGGCCTCCGCACCGCCGGGAAATACGTCCGCGAGCTAGCGAGGACCCTGAAGAAGGTTCGCGGCCTCCCCGAGCAGCTCGTGCGTCGCCCCCTCGAGCTGCTCGCTCTGGCACCGGGGGTGCTCGAGGCCGGAGCCCTGAGCGCCTCGCCCCACTTCGGACCCGCGATCAAGATCGAGCTCGAGCCGAAGCAGATCCACGTGGACGTCAACAACCGGCAGGCCGGAGGGTCCTCCTGGTTCTCGGCCACCGTGCAGAACGTGAAGCAGGTCGTTCTGCGGGGCGCCTCGACGCGGCCCTACTGGAAGGGTCGCGCGAACGACACCTTCGAGTTCGTTCGCGCCTACGGTGGGGGAGACTTCGGCCACTCCCGCTCGACGGAAGGCTACGAGCGCGAGCGCGACTACCATCAGCTCGCCTACAACTCGACACTGGCCGACGGCCGCGTGCTACCGAAGGGCAGCATCGTCGTCACAACGATCATCGAGCCCAAAAACGAGCGCGGCTACAAGGACTACTCACGGACGATCCAGGTCGGCGCGGTCATCGTCACCGCGGGACCGCTGTCCGGCGTGATCCGGCTGCCCTTCGAAGAGGCGCAGCGGCTGGCGTTCGGCGACCGCGAGGCACGCTCCCGCGCGAACTCGGAGCGGCAGCGACGCAAGGCTGCTCGGGCCGAAAGACCCTAGAACGCGGAACGGGTTGGGAAGCCTACTGCGACTTCCAACCCGTTCGGTGTTCTACGGCTTGCCGTTATCGGGCCGGCAGCGCGCCCCCGGCGGGTACTCGGGGTGGAAGTGGTGCCGCACCGGCCGGGTCACGCAGACCACGCAATGCCCGCGCATCGGCGGCGGCAGCACCTGACACTGCTTCACGTTTCTCAGTTCTTTGCCCGTCGGATGCGCCGTCGCGCGCGGCGGGGCCGCAAAGCCGAGCAACGCGACCACCGCACCCAGAACGAACGTCCATCGCCATCCCATCTGTCGCCTCCTTCCTCAACGTGAAGGCGCAGTCTATCGCCGCCGTCCACCGGCGTCGACGCCGTCGTGCGAGCAGCCTTCCATTGTGGTCCGGGCCCAGGCGCGGTAGGACGGGCCCCCATGCAGCCCGCCCACCTCGCGCAGCACCATCTCCACTCCGCCAGTGAGCTCCTCAGCACGATCCTCGGCAGCAGCCGGCCCGCCGACAAGGAGATGGAGCTCTTCTTCCGGCGGCACAAGGAGCTCGGCCTGCGCGACCGCGGGGTCGTGGCCGAGGCGGTGTACGGCGTCTTGCGCCGCCTGCGGTCGCTGCTCTACGCGCTCGAGCCCGGGCGCGCCTGGCCGGCCGAGGTGTCCTTCCCCGCCGAGGGGTCCGAGCGCAAGGCGCTCTGCACGCGCCTCGTCGTGGCCCAGCTCGTCACGGGCGGCGGCCTGAGCACGCGCGAGCTCCTGCGCCGCGGACTTCGGGAGGAGCTCGAGACGGCGGCGCACACCGCGCGAGCCGCGCGCCCCGAGAGCTTTCCGCCCCCCGTGCGCGCAGAGCTCCCCTCCTGGCTCTTCGACCGGCTGGCGGCGGGCCTCGGGGAAGCGGGCGCCCTGGCGCTCGGGCAGGCGTTCAGTCGCGCCGCCCCGGTGGACCTCCGGGTGAACACGCTCAAGGCCAAGCGCGACGAGGTGTCGGCGCGCCTCGCCGAGGAGGGTTTCCCAAGCACGCCGACGCCGTGGTCCCCTCACGGGCTGCGCCGGCAAGACCACGCGCCGCTCTTTCGCACGCGCGCGTTTCAAGACGGGCTCTTCGAGATCCAGGACGAAGGGAGTCAGCTCGTCACGTTTCTCGTCGAGCCACGGCGCAAGGAGCGGGTCGCAGACTTCTGCGCCGGCGGCGGAGGCAAGACGCTCGAGCTCGCCGCCCTGATGGCCAACACCGGCACGATCTACGCCTTCGACACCTCGGCCGCGCGGCTCGACCGCATGCGGCCACGCCTGGCCCGCGCGGGCGTGGATACGGTGCGGGTCATGCACCTCGAGAACGAACGCGACAAGACCGTGCGACGGCTCGAGGGGAAGCTCGACCGGGTGCTGGTGGACGCCCCCTGCTCGGGGACGGGGACCCTGCGGCGCAGCCCGGACCTGAAGTGGCGGCCCTGCGCCGTCGAGGAGCTCGTGGCGCGCCAGACGCGCATTCTCGCGGCTGCCGCCACGCTCGTGCGGCCCGGAGGCCGGCTGGTCTACGCCACGTGCAGCGTGCTCCGCGAGGAGAACGACGGCGTGGTGGAGGCCTTCCTCGCCGCTGCGCCGGACTTCGCGCTGGTGCCGGCGGCCGAGATCCTCGCCCGCCGGCAGATACCGCTCTCGCTCGCCGAGCCGGTGCTGCGGCTCACGCCTCTCGCGCACCAGACGGACGCCTTCTTCGCGGCGGCGCTGGAGCGACGCGGGGGTCAGGCCGCGGACGAGCCGCCCCAGCCCGCGGGGAGCTCCGAGCCCGAGAGCGCGTAGAGCGCCGGCAGCCCGCCGGTGTGCACGAAGATGACGGGCTCCGCGCCGCCGAGGCGACCGGAGGCCAATAGCGCGAGCAGCCCGGCGAAGGCCTTGCCCGTGTAGACGGGGTCGAGCACCACGCCCTCCGTACGGAGCAGCTCGGCCATGGCCGTGAGCGCCGGCGCGTGGAGGCGCGCGTAGCCCGGGCCGACGAACTCCCTCTCGAGCAGCGGCGCGTCGCGCGCGGCGAAGGGCCTGTGCACCCCGAGGCGCGCGCAGAGGCCCTCGGCCAGGTGCGCGACCGAGCGCGGGAAGGCGCGCCAGAGCTTGCCGATGTCGAGGCCGAGCACCTCGAGCGGCGAGTCGAGGAGCGACAGCCCGGCCCAGAGCCCGGCGAGCGTACCGCCCGTCCCCGACGCCACGACGACGCGCGCCCTTCCGAGACCGAGCGCCTTGGCCTGTACGTGCAGCTCGAGCGCCGCGCGCACGTAGCCGAGCGCGCCGAGGACGTTGTGCCCCCCGACCGGGATGAAGTAGTGCGGGCCCAGGCGGAGCCAGGCCACGAGGTGCACGAGGCGGCTCGCGCGCTCGATGGTCATGCCTCCGTCGCCCCCGCCGCCGAACGGCACGAAGTGCAGCCGCGCGCCGAGGAGCGCGCCGAGCAGGAGGTTCCCTTCGAGCAGCCGCGGACGGCGCTCGAAGTAGAAGAGGTGCGGCTCGAGCCCGACGCCGAGAGCGGCCGCGGCGGTGAGTCGCGCGTGGTTGCTCTGGAGCCCGCCGAAGGTGACCACCTTGCGCGCGCCCCGCGCCTTCGCGTCGGCGAGCAGGTACTCCAGCTTGCGGGTCTTGTTCCCGCCCAGAGCGGGACCGAGCGCGTCGTCGCGCTTCAGATAGATCGGCCTACCCAGTCGGGCCGACAGGCGGGGCAGCGGTTCGAGGGGACTCGGCAGCTCGGCCAGCGGAAGGCGGGGGACAGCGTCGAGTCGGGCGCGCAGCTCCTTCGTCGAAAGCACGGGCGCGTCGGAACCGCCGCCCGCGTCGAAACCTGGAAGGCGCCATCGCCTCACGCGGCGTCCACCTCGAGGAGCCGCCGCGCGAGCCGCTTGCCGAGCGCGATGATCGTGAGCACCGTGGGCCGCCCGAGCGCCTCGGGGAAGACGCTCGCGTCGCAGACGTAAAGGCCGCGCGCCGGCCCTTCGAGGTCGCGGCTCACGAGCTGCCCGAGCCGCACCGTAGCCGACGGGTGCGTGCCTCGGAGCGGCGTGCTGAAGAGGGAGCTCGCCTCCGCCCCGGCCCGCAGCAGGATGTTCCGCGCGACCTCCTCGGCCGTCGCTAGCCGCGCCTGGTCGCGTGCGCCGAGCGGCTTGCGGATGCGCCCGTCGGGAAAGACGCCGCCGCTCACCTCGTCCCGGAGCTTGATCATGACCCCCAGCGTGCGGGACCAGTGCGGCCAGCGCAGCAGGTGCCGCGGGCCCTTCATCGCCGCCATGATCGGGAAGAGCAGCCAGGGGTCGATCAGGGTGGCCAGCATGTAGCCCTCGGCCTCGTTCTCCCACGACCAGCTCATCGGCGGGTCTAGCCCCACGCCGGCGCCCTTGCCGGTGCCGTACACCATGAGCGTGGCGTCCATGGCCATCCCTTCCCCGGCCTCGGCGAACCCGCTCGCCTGCAAGAGACGCGGCGTGCCGATGCCGCCTGCCGACAGGACCACGCGCGCGGCCCGCGCTTCGAAGGCCGAGCCCCCCTGCCGGCCGGCCACCCCGACGACGCGCCCCCCATCGAAGAGCAGCCGCTCGACGTGGGCCCCGGTGCGGAGCTCGGCGCCGTGGGCCTCCGCCTCGTCCACGTACTCGGCGGCGTTCCACTTGGCGCCGCAGCGGCAGCCGAGCATGCAGTGAGCCCCGCAGGCGAAGCGCGAGGCTCGCGCGGGGCGCATGAACTTGAGCTGCGGTGCGAACGGATAGCCCAGCGCCTGGGCCGCCTCCGCCACGCGCGTGGACCCTTCGCCGCGCAGCTCGGCGGGCAGCACCTCGATCTCGAGCTCGGCGAGGGTCTCCTCCACCTCCGGCGCGAGGTCCACGCCGTAGCGCCCCGCGAACCACGGCGGCGGCGGTGCCGCGCAGCCGGCGAACATGCTCGTGGCCCCCCCCACCATCAGCGGGCGCACGATGTTCAGCCCCTCCTCGGTGAAGAGCAGGCTCCGGCGGTCCGAATAGACCAGCGCCCCCAGGTACGTGCCGTAGTAGCGTCGTCGCCGGTAGTCGGCCCCGCGCTCGAGCACGAGCACGCGCCGGCCTCCCTTCGCGAGCTCGCGAGCTACCGTGGCTCCCCCCGGGCCCGAACCCACGACGATGGCATCAAAGGTCTTCTGGTCGGCTCCGACGCCCACGGCGCTCCTCCGAGTGGAATCCTGGCCCGCATCCTCCATCGCTTCGACCGTGGCTGCAACCGCGAGCCTCGGAAGGGCACGCACGAGCTGGAGCGGCGCGAGCTGGCCCATAGTGCGTCACGGTGCAGAGCAGAATGGGTCGCAACGACCCGCGGCGACGGGTTCGCGGTGCGCACCGGACCCGCGAGAACGTGGAAATCAGACCGGGAGAGGTGCCCGCGGCGGATGGTACGGCCGTCGCATGTCGATCGCTCTTCGGTACGAGCGAGCGGAGGAGGGGTGGCGACATGCTGTGCCGCGAGGTGATGAACCGTCGAACCTACGTGTGCGATCGTGAAGCGTCCGTCTCGGTCTGCGCGCGCATCATGCGGGACCACGACCTGGCCTTCGTTCCCGTCGTGAACACCCGCATGCAGGTCGTGGGGACCATCACGGATCACGAACTGGTGGAGAAGGTGCTGGCCGACGCGCGCTCGGCGAATCTCCCCATCGCCCGCTTCATGCGACCGCTCTCGGTCAGTTGCCGTCCGGTGGACCCCGTGGACGTGGCGCGCGACCGCATGGTCGCCTCGGGACTGACGCACCTGCCGGTCCTCGACGAGGGCGAACGCTGCGTGGGCGTCATCTCCCACGCCGACCTCGGCTACCTCGAACACCTGCAGCACCTGGAGGAGCTCGTGCGGGACGCGAACGTGCGAGGGCCCCGGCGTCCGCAACGGCCGCTCGCGCGCGCCGAAGAGGGCACCGTTCCCGCCTGGCCGAGCGAGATGGACTGGGCCGAGCCGCACGCGACCATGCGGGGTCAGACGGCAATCGTCCTACATTCCCGCAGCGCAGCGACCCGCCGCGGCCCCGGTGGCCCGGGGCGCTAGGGACGGCTCACGGCGCTCGCGACGCAGTATGCCGGGATGGGTCGCGGCCAAGGTGCCCAGGTCTACCGGTGGGCGTCGCGCTCCACGAAGTAGGGCTGGGCGATCACGGGCTGCATCTCGACCGCCGGCAGGGCCCGGAGGCGCAGGACGGCCGCCACGTTGCCGAGGAAGCCGAGGTTCTCGATCTTGGCCGCCACGGGCCCGACGCTCTGCCCGGCGCCGCCCTGGCCCAGGGTCCAGCTGAAGTGCCCGTCGAAGTACACGTCGCGCTTCCGCTCCGGCTCGACGCGCACGTTCTGCACCCACGACCGCTGAAAGCGCTTGGCCAGGATCTGGTCCCCGACCCGCTCGTTGTCCGTCGCGATCTGCTTCTGCGCGTGCTGCTGCCACGCGAGCTGCACCACCTGCTCGCGCACCGCGCGCCCGAGGCTCGGCCTCTCCGCGCGCGCCACCTGCGGGAGCGTCATCACCACGGCAGCCACGAACGCCCATCGAAGTGCAGTGAACATGCTCATCCCTCCATCTACCCTCAGGTTCGACTCGCCCCTGAGCACGAGACATGCCAGCCCGCGTATGGCGCTCGCACGCTCGAAGACGTGCCCGATCTCGCGCGCCTGCGACACCACGGCACGCGCGCAGGCCGAACGCAGGCTCCTCGAGAATCGAAGGGACCGGCTCGCACGGTCGCGCGGCTCGCGGCTCGCGGCTCGTGCGGCGGGCGCGGCGCGGCGATCAGCCGGCGAGCCCTGACTTACTCCGCGGGCGCTCGCAGCAGGTCCTGCCAGACCACGGCGCCCGGTCGCACCGGTGGCAGGGTCCGCTCGTAGAGCGGCGCGAGCACCTCGAGCAGCTCGAGGAACGTGTACGCGGTCGCGCCGTAGACCACGTGTCCGTCGGTGCGGAAGAGCGGCGCGATGCCGCTCACGTCTCCGACGGCGAACGAGATCCCCTCGATCTCCGGCTGCTCGAGCACCTCCCGAATCGACAGCCGCAGCACGGCGGCCACCTCCGACGGATCGGGGCGCAGCGGCGTGTCGGCCACGGCGGCCACGAACGGGACGAGGCGAAACTCGGACGTGTAGAGCGGCATGGCGGAGAGCTCGCCGAGACGCTCGGCCACGACGAGCCCGAGCTCCTCGTGGGCCTCGCGCACGGCCGTGGCCCACAGGTCTTCGTCCCCCGCCTCGGGCCTTCCACCCGGAAAGCAGACCTCGCCTCCGTGCCGCGAGAGATGCAGCGGCCGCAGGGTCAGCAGCGCCACCGGCTCCGGGGTCCAGACGAGCGGCACGAGCACGCCCGCCCGCTGATCGTTCCTTCGGCCGGGCAGCGCCGGGATCTCGCGCCGAGACCAGCGGGCGAACGCCTCGCGAATCGCGGCTGGGGTCGGGATGCGTTGCACTGCTTGAGAGTGCCCCAGGAGCGACGCGCGTACCAGCCGACGCTGGCCCAGCGGGTCACCCCACGGAAATGCGGACAGATCCCCGTCCGAGCAGCCAAAGTTCGGAGACCGTACCCAGTCTCCGAGCCGGCCCCTGCCACAAAGCCCCAACCGTGGCGCCACGTTCTACCCCGGCGCCTGGCTGGCACCCCCGTTGCTCTAGGGAGCCCGATGCCCATGCGGCCCGGACTCCGCCATAGCGCCGCCCTCCTCGTGCTCCTGCTCCTCGGACCGGCCCTCGCGTGGGGCAGGCCGGCGCTCGTCGTGTACCCCGGCAGCTTCGACCCGATCCACAACACGCACCGGGCCGAGCTCGGCGCGGTCCTGGACCGCCTGAAGGCCGAGCACCCGGACGGGGTGCGCGCGCTCGTGCTCCCCCAGCACGACCGCCCGAACCACGTTCCCGGCAACCGCTACGTGTTCACCGCGCTCCAGCGCCACTTCCTCGCGCGCCAGGCGTTCGCCGACCGCGCCGAGGTCTCCGTCCGTCGCGCCTTCCCGGACGGGATGGAGACCGCGGACCAGCTCCATCGCGTGGCGGCGGCCTACGGTGATTCGCACGACCTGTATCTCCTGCTCGGCGCGGACGCCTATCAGGGGCTCCGGCACTGGGTCCGCTACCACATGGTGCTCTCCCGCTTCGACCTGCTCGTCTCGGTGCAGCCGGCGGCCCTCGACAAGCTGCCCTCGCCGGAGGGGGTCCTCGGCACCTCGGGGCGCGCCTTTCGTGCGGCGGGAGACCACGACTACGCCGGAGGCGGGCGACGCATTCGCTACCTCCCCGTGGACGTCCCCCCCGTGCGCTCGCGCGCCATCGTCGTGAACCTGATGGCGGGCGACCCGGTGGACGCGTGGGTCCCGGCCGCCGTGGCGCAGGCCTTCGCCCTGCCTCCCTTCGCGCAGGCGATCCTGCAGGCGAGACGTGCCACGGCGCACGAGATGGCCCGCCTCCTCGCGCCGTTCGCGGGAGCGGAGGCCGCCCGGCGTCTGTCTGCCGACGACCGGCTCGCCATCCCGCTGCTCCGCGTGCGCCCGACCACCGCCCCCGAGCAGGCGCGAGAGCATCTAGCCACGTTTGCGGCCGGCGTCGAACGCTCCGGCACACGCGTGAGCCTCCGGGCGCTGACCGCGTACGCCCTCTCGCGCGCGCACCAGGGCCTCTTTCTGCCCCCGCGTCCCTCGGAGAGGAATCCCCTCCTGACCTGGCTGCGGGCCCGTACCCGAGGCGCCGCTCCCGCCGCGAACGAGGCCCACCGATGAGGCGACGCGTGCTCGCCGTCGTGGCCTTGCAGGCGCTGCTCGCCGTCGCGGCGGCGCGTGCCGAGCACCGCCCGGCGGTCTACTACAAGTTGATGAAGGCCGAAGACGCCCTCGCGCTCGAGCGCGCCATCGTCGCGGGCGAACGCGGCCTCGTGGAGCCCCGCTTCGCCCGCAGCGGCGGCCCCCGCGAGCTCCGCACCCAGATCGAGCGCCTCATGGAGAGCTATCGCCGCCGGGCCGTCGCGTCGGGGCGCCTGCCGGCCGAGGCCGCGAGCCGGTGGAACAGCATCTTCGCGCTCAACGACCCCAAGCTCGGCGCCCAGTGGGAAGAGCTCGCCGGGGCGCGGGTCCTCGTCCGCCTGGGAGCCCTCGGACCGGGGGTGGGGACCTACGACGCGCGCTACTACGAGGACGCCTACTACGCGTTCGAGGAGCTCGCGGAGCTCGCCGGGAGAGCCCGCAACGGTCCCGCCGCGACGACGGCCGAGGCCGCGCGGCGAAGTCAGCGCCTGCGCGAGCTCGCGACCCTGGTGCGCCGGGGAGCCGAGGCCTACTGGACCGCGCCCGCTACCGGCCCCCGCGCCCGCCCCGACGCCCGCCCCGAGACGCTGCTGCCAGGCGGTGCGCTCTACCTGGGTCGCGAGGAGGCGCACCCAGAGCCTCGGCGGGTCGCGCCGCTCGAGAAGTTAGCGCAGGCCCTTCGCGGCCTCGCTCGGTAGCGCTGCCGAGGTCCCGACTAGTAATAGCCGAAGCCGTCGAGCCAGAGGTCGTACGCCAGATACCCGTACGTATCCACCGTCAGCTCGACCGCCGTCACGTCCAGCTCCCGCGCGCCCGTCCCGGCCCGCTTCCAGCCCGGTCCTCCGCTCGGCGGCACCTCGACGAAGATCCACTCCCCTTGCGCCGCCGCGAGCAGATCCGCCCCGGGGGTGAGAACGACCTTCCCCTGCAGCGTGTGCAGCGTGACGACGGGCCCCATCCCCTGCCAGGTCGCGTTCGGGTTGTTCGCCCTCAGAAAGAACCCGAGCAGGCCGCCTCGCCCCACCCGCCGCGGGTGCCCCGCCGGCTCCTCGCGCCGCAGGGTGAAGGGATACGGCGCGTCGGTCGTGACGTGCACCGAGGCCGAGCCGCTCACATGGAAGGTGCGGTCGTCCACGATGCTGGTCACGCAGTCGGGCTTGTTCTCGCAGGTGAAGGCCCACTCCTTGGCCGTCCCCTCGGTGAGATCCTCGGGGGGCGCGACATAGACCCGCGATGAGATCACTGCCCCGAGACTGCCGTCGTCCACGAGGAGCTGCACGCCGAAGGCCCCCGGGCGCTCGGGGACCACGACCTGCGTCTCCTGGCCGAGCCCGGCGAAGAGCGGCACAGGCATCTCCGCCGGCGCGAACTTCACGCGGTTGTCCTGCACCAGCCAGAAGTACGAGAGCTTGCCCCCCGCCAGACTCGCCGACCCCGCCGCGTCGAGCACCAGCTCGCCCCCGACGCGCCCTTCGCCCACCGCGAGCTGCACGATCGGCGGGTCCTTCTGCGTCGTCGCCCCCTGCTCGAGCGTCCGCACGTCGAGCGCGTCCCGCCCTTCCACGATGCGCGGCGCGCCGTCGAAGGTGTTCGACACGATGAGCACGCCCCGGATGGCGGTGAGGAAGATGTCGTGCTTCCCGTTGCCGGCGAAGTCGTTCCGCTGGATCACGTAGCCGCTCGCGTTGGCGAGGCTCGCGCTCCAGTGGTTCAGGTCGTGCCAGGCCTGGTACTCGCGCCCCGTGAAGAGCATCCCCGCCCGGCCGTTCTTCTTGACGACGTTCCCGTCGATCACCGTGTCCCGGCTCTCGCCGATCTGGATCGAGAACCCGTCGTAGCGGTTCTCGTTGACCTCGTTGCCCTGCACGAGCGTCCGGTCGCTCCCGCCGAGCCAGATGCCGTAGTCGCTCTTGTTGGCCTTGTTCCCGACGTAGGTGTTGTCGTCGCACCAGCTCTCGATCGCGTTGTGCGGGCTGAACGAGGTGTCGTTCCCTTCGGCATAGTTGTGGTGCGGACAGGCCCCGATCACCGCGCGCAGAAAGAGCCCGTCGCCGCCGTAGGTCAGGTTGTTCTTCAGGATGCGGTTGTACGAGCTCCCCGCGTCGAGGAGGAGCCCCGCCGAGTCCTTGGTGTCCACCCCCCACCACGCGGTGGGCCAGGTGAGCTTGCCCCGGTAGGCCCAGCTCAGGTCGTTCCCCTCGATCACGTTGTGGTGGCTCTTCAGCACGAGCCCGGCGGTGTTGCTGCAGTGGTCCACCGTGTTGTCCTTCACGGTGACCTTCTCGCTCTCGCGCAGCTCGAAGCCGTTCCAGTTGCGCGCCAGCTTGTTCTTCTCCACGCGGCCGCCGACCACGCGCTCGAACCGCACCCCTCCCCCCTGCACCGCGTCGAAGACCCACTCCGCGTTCGGGTCGTGGAAGTTGTCCGAGAAGTCGTTCTCGCGCAGCTCCAGCTCCTCGGCGTCGATGGCCAGCAGGCCGTAGCGATAGCCGCGGGCGGTGCAGCCCACGACCGTGACCTTCTTGAAGCCGTTGATCACGATGCCGAGCTCCGCCGGCTCCCCCTTGGCCCACTTCTTCTGGCCGACGAGCACCGTGCCGCGGCAACGCAGCGTCACCCCCGACGCAGCGAGCTGGATCACGCCCTTGCCCCCCGGCTCTCCCAGCTTGTACTCGCCCCCGCAGAGCACCGTGTCCTTGGTGATCGCCAGCCCCGAGGTGGGCTTCACGCACGGACCGCCGCTGTCCCCTTCCCGCGCGTCGGCTCCGCGGTCGCGGCTCCCCTGGTCCGCCACCGAGCCGTCCGCGGCCTGGGCGTCGGCGCCGGCGGAGCTGGAACCGCAGCCCAAGAGGCTCGCCAGCCAACCCCCAACAAGGAAAACGGCAATTGCCCCTCTGCGCATGCACCACCTCGACGTGGGCGGCGATTGTACGCGGCGAGGCTGGCGGCGCAAGGGGCGCCGTCGGACCGGGGGCCCCGTCGGGCAGGGCCCCCGCGGCGCGAGGGGGGCTGTGCAGCGCCCGGGCCCGGACTGCCGCCCCGGTTGACCTGTGCTAGGGTTTCCCGAGGACGCGCCACACCATGCCCACCTACGAGTTCGAGTGTACCCACTGCGGCCACCGCTTCGAAGCCGTGCGCCGCATCAGCGAATGTAGCGAGGAGCTGTCGTGCGAGCGCTGCGGCAAGCCGGCCGAGCGTGTCTTCTCGGCCTTCGCCGTCGCAGGCACGACACGTTCCTCGATGAGCACCGCCGTTCGCCGTGGAGGCGGCGGTTGCGACTCCTCCGGCGGCGGCTGACGCATCTAGCAGCAGGCCGTCCGGGCGACGGCCAAACGCTCCACAATGGCACGACGCGTAGGGGAGAGCCGGGACCTTCAACCGACCCGCGTGTGCTGTGCAAACACGTCCACGAGCACGTCGTAGACGCCGATGAGCGCAGAGGAGCCCTCGACGGTGACTTCGAAGAAGTCATTGCTGCCCGAAAATCCGTACTTTCGATTGTCGTAGTCGCCGGCATCCAGCACCGCCGAGCGCGCCCCGGAAAGCACGTCGAGGTCTCCGAGGATCTGCGCTGCCGAAGCGCCCGCCGCGGCCAGCTTCAGCTTGGCTGTAAGCTTCGTGCTCGAGCCGGCCACTTCCTGGTCGGCGGTAGCCACCACGAAGGCCACGATGCCCTCTGAACCGCCCCGGGTTCTCCGGAGACCCGGTTGGGTGAGTCACGCGGCCTTCTCGGAGGTGCTGTGACTCAGATAGTAGGCCTTCTCATACTCCGCTGGGGATGTCCATCCGATCGGCTCGAGGAG
>JADLHG010000063.1 GCA_020848905.1 Deltaproteobacteria bacterium | reverse complement strand
TCGATCCAGAAGAACCACCTGCACCTCATCACCGAGGCCAAGGACCGGGACGTCCTGATGAAGGGGCTCAGGGGCCTGGCGATTCGCCTCGCCCGGCGACTCAACGACCGCCTCGGGCGGCACGGGCGGGTCTTCGCCGACCGCTACCACCAGCGCATCTTGAAAACGCCGAGCGAGACTCGGCACGCCGTCGCCTACGTGCTCCAGAACCGACGGAAGCACTGCGCCGAGCGCGGCAAGTGGGTGCCCAGGCGCGAGCTCGATCCGTGCTCCTCGGCGCGCTATCTCGTAGGCGGCTGGAAGGACGTCGTACCGGTGCCGCCGTCGGGAGAGCCTACAGTCGGCGAGCCGCGAACCTGGCTCCTGCACACGGGCTGGAAGCTTCGAGGGAGGCTGCGTACAGACCAAGTTCCAGGACGCTGAGCTTCGAGACGCGCATGACCGATCATCGTGGACCACACCCGAAGGCGGCGGGGTCGGGCGCCTCGTCGCCGGGGGGCGCGACCGTCGGACGCTCGCGGGCCGGCGCGTCGTCGAGGATCGCGCGCACGGCAGGCGTCACCAGGTCGTCGAGCTGCCCCTTGCGCGCGGCCCAGATGAAGGCCGCGACCGCCGCACCAGCCAGGAGCAGCGCGAGGGGCAGAAGCAGGTAGATCACCGACACGAGCGGTCCTCAAAGGTTCGCGCGCGGTAGGAGCTCGTCACCACGGTCAGCGAGCTCACCGGCATCATCAGAGCGGCGAGGAGCGGGTTCAGCACCCCGGTCATCGCAAGCGTCGTGCCGAGCACGTTGTAGCCGAGCGCGAAGAGCAGATTCCGGCGCACCACGCGCAGCGCCGCGCGCGCTCCCGTGACGGCGTCCACCACCGCCGAGAGCCCCGGCCGCGCGATGAAGAGGTCCGCCGCGGCGAGGCTCGCCTCGGCTCCCCCGTGGACCGCGATGCCGCAGGTGGCCGCCGCGAGCGCCGCCGCGTCGTTGACCCCGTCCCCCACCATCACGACCGGACCGGCGCGCAGCGCCTCCTCTACCACCGCGAGCTTTCGCTCCGGGGCGGCTCCGCCCTCGCACGCCGCGGGAGGGAGCCCGAGCTCTCGCCCCACCTGCTCCACCACGGCCGGGTGGTCCCCCGAGAGGAGGCGCACCTCGAAGCCGAGAGCCCGCAAGCTCGCCACGGTGGCCTTCGCCTCGGGACGCAGGGGATCCCCGAAGCTCGCGGCCGCCACGACCGTGCCCTCCTCGGCGACGAGCACCGGCGTCTGCGCCTTGGCCGCCGCGCGTTCGACGAACCGGCTGGCCCACGCGGGGAGCTCCCCGTCCGGCGCGACGAAGGCCGGCGAGCCCACGCGCAGCGCGCGTCCCTCGACGAGGCCCTCGATCCCGGCGCCGAAGGTCTCGCGCACCTCGGTCACGGCCGGCTCCGCGAGCGCGTGCGACGGCGCTACCGACACCACGAAGGCACGCGCCAGCCGATGCGCCGACTGGGCCTCGAGCGCCGCGACGTGCGGCTGGAGCGTCTCGTCCCCGGCCCAGCGCACGAGAGCCGTGCTCCCGACGGTGAGCGTCCCGGTCTTGTCGAGGTAGATCCTCCCCGGGCGCGCGAGGCGCTCGAGCGCATCGCCCCCCTTGACCAGGATCCCCGCCTTGGCCGCGCGGCCGATCGCCGCGCTGATCGCGAGGGGGGTGGCCATGCCGAGCGCGCAGGGACAGGTCACGATGAGGAGCGCCACGGCGTGCTCAAAGGCCGCCTCGGGGTGGCGCCCGTACCAGAGCGCGAAGGTCAGCGCCGCGAGGAACAGGACCACGGCCACGAAGACTCCCGCCAGCCGGTCGGCCAGGAGCACCACCTCGGCCCGCCGGCGCGCCGCATCGGCCACGTGCCGCACGAGCCGCCCCACGCGCGTGGCTTCGCCGGCCGCGGAGACCTCGAGCACGAGGCGCGCGCTCAGGTTCACGGTCCCGGCGTGGATCGGCTCGCCGGGCTCGACCGCGACGGGGCGGGATTCTCCGGTCAGCCACGCGGCGTTCACCTCGGAGCGCCCCTCGCGCACGACGCCGTCGGCGGGGACCGAATCGCCCGCGCGTAGCTCCACGAGGGTGCCGGGGACGAGCGTCTCCACCGGGCGCTCGTGCACGCTGCCGCCTTCGAGCACCCGCGCCGAGGTGGGCGTCAGCGAGTAGAGCATCTCCGCGGCGTCGGCCGCACCGCGCTGCTGCCGGCGCTGCACCCATCGCCCGACGAGCAGGAGGAAGACCAGCACCGTGAGCGTATCGAAGTAGATCTCGCCCCGCCCCCGCAGCGTGTTCACCACCCCGGAGGCGAGTCCCACCGAGAGGCCGAGGGCGATCGGCAGGTCCATGTGCAGCCGCCGCGCCCGCAGCGCGGCCCACGCCCCGGAGAAAAAGAGGCTCCCCGCGTAGAGCACCGCCGGCAGCGAGATGACGAGGCTCCCCCAGCGGAAGAGCTCCTCGTGCGCGCGCTCCATGGCCTCGAACATCCCGGCGTAGAGCGCGAAGGCCATGAGCATCACGTTGCCGGCGGCGGCCCCCGCGACGGCCAGCCGGATGAGCAGCCGGCGGTCCTCTTTCCGCCGCACGGCGCGCAGGTCCACCCCTCGGTAGGGATGCGCCGCGTATCCCAGGCGATCGATGGCCTGCGCCACGCGCGACAGGGGCGTCGCCCGCGGATCGAAGCGTACGAGCGCCATCGACCGGGGCAGCTCGAGGCGCGCCTCGAGGACGCCTGCCGCGAGCTGCGGCAACTGCTCCACGAGCCAGACGCAGGCCGTGCAGTGCACCCCCTCGAGGTAAAGCTCGATCTGCAGCTCGCCTCCCGGGAGGCCGCGGCAGTAGAGGCGCTGGAACGTCGGGTCGTCGAATTCGGCGTAGCTCCGGCCGGAGACGCGCGCCGGACGACGCTCCGCCCCCTCGGCGAGCGCGTAGTACCGCTCGAGGCCGAGGTCACCGAGCAGCGCGAAGACCGTGCGACACCCCGCGCAGCAGAACTGCTGCTCGGCCCGTTCGTCGACGAGACCCGCCGGAACGGGGAGCGAGCAATGCGCGCAGCACGCCGTGGCGGAGGAGCGCTCCGTCAGCGGCCCGCCGGCGGAAAGCGTCAGCTCAGCGGTCGGCATGGTGACACGCTGGAACGGAGGGCGCGGCCCACTCCGGAGTCTGCGACGACGCGGCGGCGTTCGGCGCGTGGACCGCGGCGGGCGTCCGCGCGGCCTCGACCGGCGAGACCATGAGTCCGCGGCGCAGGAGCCCCGCCACGCCGAGGCCGAGCACGACGAGCGCGGTGAGCACCGGGAGCGCGCGGCCGAGGGGGCGCGCGAGCCGGGCCAGCCCGAGGCCGAGCCCGAGCAGCAGGGGAACCGTGCCGAGCCAGAAGGCGCCCATCACGGCCAGGCCGCGAAACGCGCTCCCCGTCCCGGCGGACGCAAGTACGAAGGCGTAGAGCCAGCCGCAGGGGAGGAGCGTGGTCAGAAGCCCGAGGAGCGCTCCTCGCACGGCCGGCGGCCGACCCGCCGCGCCTCGGGCCACCCTGCGCAGCGGCGCCGCCACCCGCGCCGCCGCGCCCCCCTGGCCGAGACGCACGCCGAGCGCGCGCAGCAGTCCGACCCCGCCCCAGACGATCATCAGCGCCCCCGACAGGATCGCCGCCGCGTGCGGGACGCGCGCCCCTTCCCCGACGAGGTTCAGCCCGCGACCGAAGACGCCCGCCGCCGCGCCGAGCGCGAGGTACGTGACGAGCCTCCCGCCGTGGTACCCGAGGTGACCGAAGAGCGCCGCGCTCCCCCTCGACCCCGGCGAGCTCCCCGCGTAGAAGCCGACGAAGGGCCCGCACATCCCCACGCAGTGGAGGCTCCCGAAGAGGCTCGCACCGAGGGCCGCGAGGAGCATCGCCGTCATCGCGCCCCCGTCGCCTTCGCGAGCCCGCTCCCGCTCCGGCGCTCGCTCCGGGCCCCGCTCCCTCGTCCACTGCCGGCCGCGCCGAGCTCCACCCCGGCGACCTGCACGAAGCGGGCGCCGCCGCGCACGACCTCGACCTCGAGCTGCCAGAGCCCCGGCCGCACCGGCTCGACCCGCGCTCCGTACGTCCCGGGGGCCACTTCCCGCAGCGTCAGCGTGCGCCGCTCCGCTCCGCGCGCCCGGTGGAAGGCCACCGCGCGGACCTTGGCCCCCCCGAGCGGCTGCCCGTCGCGCTCCGCGAGCCGCACCACGAGCTCGCCACGCGTTCCCTCGGCCACGAGCTCGCAGGCCAGACGCCAGCCGAGCGCCGTGTTGCGCTGGTCCTGGGCCAGCTTCTCGTCCCAGGCGAGCGCCTTCCGATAGTAGTCGGGCTCGATGGCGAAGCTCGCGTCGCGGTTCGCCGTGACGAAGAGGATCACGTTCGCCAGCACAGCCGCCCCGAGCACCGCCACGAGGCCGACGGGCCAGACCCAGGCTCGACCGCGCACCGCTCGTCCCGTCGCGCTCATCGGCCCGGCCCCAGCAGGCGATGCGTCAGCTCCTTCCGGAAGCCGCGGTCGTCGCTCACCACGATCGCGACCGGGCGCTCGCCGCCCACGAAGGCCGCCCGCGGCGAGAGCACGAAGAAGGTCGCCACCGCCGACTGACCGGCTTCCACCGGCACCGGGTTCTGGGGGGCGACGAGCTGGAGGTCCTTCGCTCCCTGAAGCGCGAGGCGATAGCGCTGCGCCCGGTCGGTGCGATTCAAGATCTTCACCCGCACCGGGTTCGAGATCTCATTCGCGCCCACCTCGGCAAACGGCGCGCCCGTCGTGCGGAGCACCGTGACCTCGGCCGGCTGCTTCGCCGAGAGCGCGAGGCCGAAGAGCCCCACCAGCACGACCAGGATCAGCGGGTAGGCCACGACGCGCGGCCGCAGCAGCCGCCCGGGCTTGCCCGCGAGCCCCTCCTGGGAGCTGTAGCGGATGAGCCCCTTCGGACGCCCCACCCTCTCCATGATCGCGTCGCACGCGTCGATGCACTGCGTGCAGCCGATGCACTCCATCTGCAGGCCGCCGCGGATGTCGATCCCCGTCGGACACACGGCCACGCACGCCCGGCAGTCCACGCAATCCCCGCGCCCCTCCCCGCCCCCCTGGGCGCGCGCCGCGCGGCTGCCGGCCTTCCCTCGCGGCTCGCCCCGCGCCGCGTCGTAGCCCACGATGAGCGAGCTCCGGTCGAGCAGCACCGACTGCAGCCGCCCGTAGGGGCAGACGAGGATGCACATCTGCTCGCGGAACCAGGCGAAGTCGAAAAACATCAGGGCCGAGGTCCCCGCCATGATCAGAAAGGCGCTCGGATGCTCGAACGGCGAGCGCTGCATCCATTGCCAGAGCGTCTTCGCCCCGACGAAGTAGGCGAGGAAGACGTTCCCCACCACCACCGAATAGAGGGCGAAGACCCCGAGCTTCGCCGCTCGCCGCAGCCCCGGACGCTTCTGCCGCTCCGGCCGAGAGCCCTCGAAGAGGCGTTCGATCGGTCGGTAGACGAACTCCAGGTACACCGTCTGCGGACAGGCCCAGCCGCACCAGACGCGCCCGAAGAGCGCGGTGAGCAGGAAGATCGTCACCACGACGATCAGGAGCAGCAGCATGAGCAGCGCGGTGTCGCTCGGCAGAAACGTGCTGCCGAAGAGGAAGAACTGCCGCCGCGGCAGATCGAGGAGCACGAGCGGTCGCCCGTGCACGTGGATCACCGGCAGCACGGTGAAGAGCGCGATCAGCGCCCAGGCCAGGACGAGCCGCGCCCGGTAGTAGCGCCCCTCGGCCAGACGCGGCCGCAGCGCGCGGCGGCTCCCGTCCTGGTTCAGCGTAGAGAGCACCGGCTGCGCCGCCTGGGGCGGGAGTCCCTTCGTCGTCGGCGCGCCCTGCGTCGGGCCTCCGGAGGCCTCCGCCCGCGCGACCGGAACGGGTCCGGAGACGGCACGCACGCGCTACCCTCCCCCCTCCGCCGCCGGACTCTTCCCGCTCACCGCGGCGTCGGAAGCGGACCCCTTCTCCGCCCCCTCCGCCTCGAGCGGTGCGGCCTTCTCTCCCTGCGCGGCCTTGCCGTTGGGCGGGTTCGTCCCGCGCAGGCTCGCCACGTAGACCGCGAGCTGCTTGAGCTCCTCGGGCTTCAGCGCCGTCCCCCACGGGATCATCCCCTTGGCCGGCACGCCGTCGCGGATCACCTTGAAGAGGTCGGCGCGCCGCCCGCCGTGCAGATAGAAGTCGTCGGTCAGGTTGGGGCCGATCTTCCCCTCGCCCTTCTCCCCGTGGCAGGCCACGCAGTTCTTCGCGAAGAGCCCCTTGGCCGCCTCGATCGCCGCCGGGTCCTTGCCGAGCGCCGCGAGCTCCGCCTCGGTGGCCACCGCCGTCGCGCCCACCGCCCCGCCGCGCCCCTTGGCCTTGGCCTCCGCCATCTCCGTCTCGTACTCCTTCTCCGCCGACGGTCCGGGGCCGCCCAGGTGGTACCAGACGAAGTAGACCAGCGAGAAGGCGATGCTGACCACGAAGACCCAGGTCCACCAGCGCGGCGTGGGGTTGTCGTACTCCTTGATGCCGTCGAACTCGTGGTCCCGGATCTGGTTCAGCTCAGGCGCGCTCATGGCGGCTCTCCGTGCAGGGCTGTCCGTCGTCGAGGGGCAGGCGCGCGGTCCGCTGGTCGTCCGCCCTGAAGCGGCGCGCGACGACGCGGAGCACGACTCCGACGAAGGCCAGCACGAACAAGATCAGCGCGACCTGCGCGTAGCCCGACAGGCCCGAGTGACCCACTACGTCGCTGAGTCGCATGTCACCTCTCCGCCTTCGCCAGGGCGCTCCCCGCGCCGCGACCCGAGCCGCCCTTGAGGTCGGTGCCGAGTCGCTGCAGGTACGCGACCAGCGCCACGATCTCCTTCCGCTCGAGCCCGGCCGGCCCGCCCTGCTTCGCGATCTCGCGCCCGATCTCCTCGGCCTGCGCCACGGCCAGCTCCTTGGCCCGCGTCACCGCCGCGCCGTAGGGCACGCCGAGCATGACCATCGCGTCCACGCGCTTCGGGATCACGTCGAAGTCGAGCGGGTTCTCGAGCAGCCAGGGGTACGACGGCATAATCGAGCCCGTCGAGGTGGAGCGCGGGTCCTGCATGTGCCGCACGTGCCAGAGGTGCGGGTACTTGCCCCCGATGCGGTGCAGGTCCGGCCCGATGCGCCGCGAGCCCCACTGGAAGGGGTGGTCGTAGACGAACTCCCCCGCCTTGCTGTACTCGCCGTAGCGCTCGGTCTCCGAGCGGAAGGGGCGCACCATCTGCGAGTGGCAGTTGTAGCAGCCCTCCTTCACGTAGAGGTCTCGCCCCGCGAGCTCGAGCGGCGTGTAGGGCTTGACCGACGCGATGGTCGGCACGTTCGACCGGATGAGGAAGGTGGGCAGGATCTCGAAGAGCGACGCCACGACCACCGCCACGATCACGAGCACGGTGAAGGTCAGCGGAAGCCCCTCCCAGGTGCGATGCCAGGCCAGACTCAGGAAGCCCGGCCTCGCCTCGCCCGCCGCCGGGGCGTGGTGTTCGACCTGGGCCGAGAGCGGCGCCGCCTCGTAGGCCGGCTCGGCGTAGGTCGCCGGCCGCGCGCGCCAGGTCCGATAGATGTTGTAACCGCAGAGGAGCATCCCCGTGAGGTAGAGCGTCCCCCCCACGATGCGGACCCAGTACATCGGCACGAGCTTGGTCAAGGTCTCGACGAAGTCCGGGTACGCGAGCCGCCCGGTCTCGTCGAAGGCCCGCCACATGAGGCCCTGCGTGATCCCCGCCGTCCACATCGAGACGACGTAGAGGACGATACCGAGCGTGCCGATCCAGAAGTGCGTCGTCGCGAGCCGCTTGCTGTGGAGCTCCGTCTGGAAGAGCCGCGGCGCGAGCCAGTAGACCATGCCGAAGATCATGAAGCCCACCCAGCCGAGCGCGCCGCCGTGCACGTGGGCGATGTTCCAGTCGGTGTAGTGCGAGAGCGCGTTCACGCTCTTCACCGACATCATCGGACCCTCGAAAGTGGACATGCCGTAGAAGGTCACGCCCACGACGAAGAACTTGAGGACCGGGTCCTCGGAGACCTTGTTCCACGCGCCGCGGAGGGTGAGCAGGCCGTTCAACATCCCCCCCCAGGAGGGCATCCAGAGCATCACCGAGAAGAGCATCCCGAGCGTCGAGGCCCAGCCCGGCAGCGCGGTGTAGTGCAGGTGGTGCGGCCCGGCCCAGATATAGATGAAGACCAGCGTCCAGAAGTGGACGATCGACAGCCGATAGGAGAAGACCGGCCGCTCCGCCGCCTTCGGCATGAAGTAGTACATGAGGCCGAGGAAGGGCGTGGTGAGGAAGAAGGCCACCGCGTTGTGCCCGTACCACCACTGCATGAAGGCGTCCTGCACGCCGGCGTAGATCGAGTAGCTCTTGAGCAGGCCGCTCGGCACGACGAGGCTGTTGAAGATGTGCAGCACCGCCACGGCGATGATGGTCGCGATGTAGAACCAGATCGCCACGTAGAGGTGGCGCTCGCGCCGCCTGGCGATCGTGCCGAAGAAGTTGACGGCGAAGACGACCCACACGACCGCGATGGCCAGGTCGATGGGCCACTCGAGCTCGGCGTACTCCTTGCCCTGGGTGTAGCCGAGCGGGAGCGTGACCGCCGCGGCGACGATGATCGCCTGCCACCCCCAGAAGTGCAGCGCGCTCAGTCGGTCGCTGAAGGTCCGCGCCTTGAGCAGGCGCTGGCTCGAGTAGTAGACCGCGGCGAAGATCGCGTTGCCCGCGAAGGCAAAGATGACCGCGTTCGTGTGCAGCGGACGCAGCCGGCCGAAGGTGAGCCACGGAAGGCCCAGGTTCAGCTTCTCGCTCACGAGCTCGAGGGCGATCCAGAGCCCCACGAGCATCCCCACCGTCCCCCAGACGAGCGTGGCGAGCAGAAAACGGCGGACCGATTTGTCGTCGTAGGTGAACGACTCGAGGCGTGAATGCATGGCGTGTGCGAGGGTGCCCCTTTCGGGGTACTGCTACGCGCCAGCCGCCCTCCGGGTTCCGGCCTCGAGCCAGGAAAGCTGCGCTCCCGCGCCAAGCGCCACGCTGCGCGGGATGTAGAAGAGCTCGACGTCGGTGTGCGTCTCGATCGTCGCCTTCGCAGGTTGATCGAGGTCAAGGAGCGACGGCACCACGAGCGGTCCATCTCCCGCGCTCTCGATGAGCTCGCTCGGCTGCGCCGCGTCCTTGCCCTGCTGGCAGACGCGAAGGCTCCCGCGGGTCACCACGAAGAGCCCGCGCGAAAAGTGGTCTTGGTAAACGAGCACTTGTCCCGCCGGGAGCGAGAGTTTAGTCACCCCGGCCAGCGCCTGTAACGCATTGACGTGGGTCACGAACGCTGTATGCTCTACGCGGTTTAGGGTCACGACCTAACCTCCCCGCGGCGGCGGGCGGTCTAAAGGGCATGCTAGGGGAGGGTGTTGAGAGTCTCCTTGGGTGAGGTCAACGGTCTGCTTGATCGCCGTCAACAGAACGACCCCGCCTCACCGCCGAAGCGCAAGGGCAGACGTGCATGAGCCCCCATAGCACTAGTTTTGGTCGGAAAGCTCAGAGCTGTTACACCTGCCAGCGGCGCGACCGCTCGGAGTGGTGCGCCCTCCGCGACGAGGACGTGGGCCTGCTCGACCGGCTGAAGATCTACAACACCTACCAGACCGGCCAGGTGATCTTCTATCAGGGCAACCCGTGCCTCGGGATCTACTGCATCGAGGACGGAACGGTCGGGGTGCGCAAGACCGACGCGGACGGCAACTCGATGCTCGTGCGGCTGGCCCACCCCGGGCAGACGCTGGGCTACCGCACCTTCTTCTCCGGCAGCGGCTACAGCGCGTCCGCCGAGGCCCTCACGCCGGCGCGCATCTGCTTCATCGACAAGTCCGGCGTGGCGCTGCTCCTCGAGCGCAATCCGTCGCTCGGGCAGAAATTTCTGCTGCGCCTGGCCACGGACCTCGAAGAGGCCGAGGATGCGCGGCTCCAGGCCTCGACGCTCTCCGTGCGCGCGCGCCTCGCCCACCTGCTGCTGACGCTGAAGGATCGCTTCGGCTCGGTGACCGAGGACGGAACGCTGACCATCCAGCTCCCCCTCACCCGCCAGGATCTGGCGTCGATGGTCGGCACCCGCCCCGAGACGATTGCACGCACCATCCGGGTGCTCACCGACGAGGGCGTGGCCAAGTTCGCCGGCCGCATCGTCACCGTCCCCGACCTAGACGCGCTCCTCGACGAGACGGAGCTCGTCTCGGACGTCTGACCCCCTCCGGGGCTCTCGCCCGGCGCTCCTCTCTCAGCGCCTGAGGAGGCCGTCGGCCCGCGCGGCAGCCTCCACCGCGGCGAAGTCCTCGAGGCGCACGGTCAGAAAGCGGCTCACGCGGTAGATGTTGCCGATCGTGGCGCGGCCCAGATCGCGACGCGGTTCCAGCGCGAGGAGCGCGCGAGCGAGGGCGCGCGTCAGCTCCGGGGCGAGCTGTGGCGCGGCACAGATCAGATCGTAGGGGAGCTGCCCCGTGACGGCCAGGACCCGCAGCCGCGAGCTCGGCATGCCCATCACGGAGGCGCTCAGCGTGGCCCCCGAGTAGACGGCACCCGCGTCGCAGCGCCCGGCGAGCACGTCCTCCAGCACGGCGGGATGCGTGCCGCTGAAACGCGGCGCAGGCAGATCGCGATCCGGGTCGAGCCCCGCCTGCCGCAAGAACTGCCGCGGGAGAAGATACCCGCTCGCCGACCCGCGCTCGACGTAACAGAGGCGGCGCCCCTTCAGGCCCTTCGCCTCGAGGAGCGGGCTGTCGTCGCGCACGACGAGGTAGCCTTGATAGGTGCGCGCCCCCTCGTAGCTGTAGGCCGCCAGCGGCTGTAGCTGCGCGCGGCCCGCACGCGCACGCACGAACTGCAGCGGTGGGATGTCGCCGAAATGGGCCTCGCCGCGCAGCAGCAGCTCGGTGGTGGCCCCGTACGTCGCGGGGACCACGAGCTCGATGGGGCGACCGATTGCGCGCTCGAGGTACCCGACGAGCGGCGCCATCTCGGTGCGCAGAACGGCTGGCGGGTACGACGGCGCGATGGCGAAGCGCAGCGGCGGGCCTTCGAGGCGCGACCTCCGCAGGAAGAGGTGGGCGAAGATCCCCCCGGCGCAGCCCAGCATGACCACCGCCACCGCGAACCAGAAGCGCGGGCCGAAACGCCGACCGAGCTGCCGACGCCGCCTGCGCGAGGCGCGCGTGACCAGGTCGGGCGCCGTGCTGAGCCGCGTCACGAAGTCCTCGAGCACCGGCACCTCTTCGCTCGGAGGACGCTCCGCGAGCTGCCGCAGCGCGGTCGCCCGCGGCGTGACGAGGTCGCGGCACGAGGCCTGCACCCAGGCGTCCACCCCTTCGGGCGAGCTCTCTAACCCGAGGCCCGAGAGCGCCTCGCGCAGCGCCGCCGCGAATTCGGCCGCGGTGGCGAAGCGATCCTCGCGGTGCCGCTCGAGGGAGCGCAAGACCACGCGCTCGACGCCTTCGGGCAGCTCCGGCAGGATGGATCGGGGCGAGGGCACCTTCTCCTCGGTGATCGCCTTGAGCGTCAGCAGGTCGCTCGGCCGCTGAAAGAGCCGGCGTGCGACGAGCAGCTCGTAGAGCACGGTCCCGAGAGAGAAGAGGTCGGAGCGGCGGTCGAGCGGCTCGCCGAGCCCCTGCTCGGGAGACATGTAGGGGAACTTGCCCTTGATGTGGCCCGTGCTCGTGTGCACGGCCGAGTCCCTGACCTTGGCGATGCCGAAGTCGAGGAGCTTCATCACGCCGCCCTCGCCGAGCATCAGGTTGTGGGGACTCACGTCCCGGTGCACGACCTGGAGCAGGCGCCCCTTCGCGTCGCGCAGCTCGTGCGCCGCGTGCAGCCCGTCGGCGATCTGGCAGACGATCTCGCCCGCGATGGGCAGCGGAATCGGCGTCTGGGCTCGACGCGCCCGCCGACTGATGCTCGCCACGCTGGGCCCGGGCAAATACTCCAGCGCCATGAAGTACTCGCCGGCCTCGACGCCGACCTCCACGACGCGCACCACGTTCGGGTGCTTCAGGCTGGCCGCGAGACGCGCCTCCTCGAGGAACATCGAGACGAAGCGCCGCTCCTCGGCCAGGTGCGGCAGGACCCGCTTCACCACCACGAGCCCGCTCAGGTCGGTCGCACCGACCGGCCGCGCCAGATAGATCTCGGCCATCCCACCTTTGGCCAGGCGGGCCAGGAGTTCGAACGAGCCGAGCTGACGGGGACGGGGGAGCGCCATGCAGCAGGCCGATCATGGCATGCGCCCGACGAAGCGGGCAAACTGCCAAACTTGGTCACCTTGGCCGCGATCCATCCCGGCAGGCGGTGTCGCGCCTGCGCTCCTGGCCTGCCGGGCGCCTCACGGCCAATGCGACCAGGTTCAGTCACCCAACAACGTGTTTCTGTGTAGAACAGCTACCCGGCGGGGTCGTCGTCTCCATCGCCCGCGGCCTCGACGCCGAGCCGCTTCAGGATGCGGTGCAGCGCGACGCGCGTGATCCCCGCCCCCCGAGCCGCCGCGCTGATGTTCCCGTCGCTCTGGGCCAGGATGCGTTCGACGTAGCGCCGCTGGAACTGCTCGAGCACGCGCCGCTTGGCCTCCTCGTAGGAGAGCCCCTCCTCGCCGCCCGGCTCCCAGTCGAGGTCGTCGTCTTCGAGGACGATCTCGCGCGGGCCGATCTCGTCGCTTCGCGCGAGGAGCGCCGCGCGTTCGATCACGTTCTGGAGCTCGCGCACGTTCCCCGGCCAGTCGTGCGAGACGAGGAGCCGCACCGCCCGCGGGGACAGGCGCCGGTGGCCCAGCCCTTGCTCGCGCGCCAGCCGCTCGAGAAAGAGGTTCGCGAGCAGCGCGATGTCCTCCACCCGCTCGCGCAGCGGCGGCACGTGGAGCCGCACGACGGAGAGCCGGTAGTAGAGGTCCTTGCGCAGGAGTCCCTCGCGGACGAGCTTCAAGGGGTCCACGTTGAGCGCGCTCACCACGCGCACGTCGACCGGGATCGGCTTGCTCGCACCGACGGGCAGGACCTCGCGCTCCTGCAGCACGCGCAAGAGCTTGCCTTGCAGCGAGAGCGGCATCCCCGCCAGCTCATCGATGAAGAGCGAGCCCCCCTCGGCCTCGACGAAGAGCCCCTTGCGGTCGCGATCCGAGCCGGTGTACGCGCCCTTCCTCGCGCCGAAGAGCTCGGCCTCGGCCAGCGTCTCGGGCACGGCCGCAGCATTGAACGCCACGAAGGGCTTGTCGGTGCGCGGGCTCTGGCAGTGGAGCGCGCGGGCCACGAGCTCCTTGCCGGTCCCGCTCTCGCCGCGGATCAGCACGGACGCCGCCGAGGGGGCGATGCGCCGCAGCGTGTCGATCACGGTCAGCATGCGGTGGTCGCGCGTGTAGATGCCGCAGTAGTCGTGCTTCTCCTCGAGCTCGGCCCGGAGGCGCGCGATCTCGTCCTCGTCGCCGAGCTCCTTGAGTGCCCGCTGCGCGATGAGCAGGAGCTCGTCGTTGGAGAAAGGCTTCGTGAGGTAATGGTAGGCGCCGAGCTTCATCGCCTCCACGGCCGACTCGATCGTCCCGTAGGCGGTGAAGAGCACCACGCGCGCGCGCGGATACGCCTCGCGCACGCGCCGGAGGAGACCGAGACCGTCCATCCCGGGCATCTTGATATCGGCGAACATCAGGTCCGCCGGGGCCTCCTCCAGCAGGTCGAGCGCCTGCTCCGCGCTGTGCGCGATCCGTATCTCCGTCGAGACCTCCCCGAGGATCAGGGCCACGCCCTGCGCGAGATCTCGCTTGTCGTCCACGATCAAGATCCGCGAGTGTCTCCTCATGCCGCCTCTCCCGCCACCTCGAGCGCCGCGGGCAGCAGCACCGAGAAGGTGCTCCCTCGCCCGAGGTCGCTCGTCAGGTCGATCCGTCCACCGTGCGCCGCGACCAGGTCGCGCGCAACGGCCAGGCCGAGCCCCGTCCCCTCGGCCTTGGTGGTATGAAAGGGCTGAAAGACGCGCTCCAGCTCCTCGGGAGCGATCCCCGATCCGGTGTCGCGCACGTCGATGCGCACGCCGCCATCGGGCAGTCGGTCCACGGCGAAGACGAGCCGTCCTCCGTCGGGCATGGCGTCGATGGCGTTGAGCCCCAGGTTCACCAGCACCTGTCGAAGCTGGTCCGGGTCGCCGAAGATCGGGCGTGAAACGCCCTCGTGCACGACGGTCACCAGCAGGATGCGCGACTGCTGGCCCTGCGGCTGCAGCGTGCGCACCACGTCGTCGAGGAGGTCACGCACCTCCAGCTCCCGTCGCTCGGGAGGGCGCTGCCGGGCGTACTCGAGCAGGTCGCGCACGATCTTCTTGCAGAGGTTCGCGTTGCGCATCACCGTGCCGAGGTGGTCGGCCAGGGGCACGCCGGGGTCGAGGTGCTTGAGGGCGTGCTGGGTGAAGAGCGCGATGGCCCCGAGCGGGTTGTTGAGCTCGTGCGCCAGAGCAGCGGCCAGACGCCCCACGGTGGCCATCCGCTCGCGTTGCACGTGCGAGGCCTGCTCGGCCAGGCGCTCGGTGATGTCACGCGCCACCATCACGACTCCGTAGAGCTCCTCGGCCGGCCCGCTTACCCGGGCGTAGGTGGCCTCGTACGCGCGACCGTTGAGCTGCAAGACGGGGTGCTCCTCGATCGGCGCGGGGTCCTGTACCTTCGCCATGACCGCAGCCCAGGAGGCCGGCGTGTGACAGACCTCGAGCGCGTGGAGGGGCACCTGAGCTTCACCCTGCCAGAGCTCGGCCGCGGCCTTGTTGTGGAGCAGCACCTTGCCATCGGGGGTGGCGAAGATCACGGCGTCTGCCATGCACTGCACGATGGACTGCAGCTTCTCCTGCGCGACGGCCAGCTCCGAACGCGCGCCGTCGAGTCTGGCGGCTTCGGCGGCGAGCTGCTCGGTGGCCTCGCGCAGCTCGTCGCGGTCCCGCCGCGATTGCGCGTGGAGCGCGATCACGATCGCCGCGCACCCGGCCACGAGCACCGACACCCCGAGGCCGTAGGCCAGCAGCTCGAGCGCGTCGCCGGCGGGCTGGCAGATCCCGCGCGCGTCGCGCAGACAGCTCGGCGCGAGCCACCCCGAGGCCTCGGCCGCCGTGAGGAGCAACACGAAGCCGGCGATGAAGGCCGCGAAGCGCGCCGCCTGCGTCGGCTTGAGCACCAGGCTGGCGATGACCGCGTGGAAGACGAAGAAGCCGGAGAAGGGGTTCGCGATGCCGCCGGCGAGGTGGACGAGCCCTCCGAGGATCAAGACGTCGCCGCCGATCTGCAGGCCGAGGGCCAGCTCGGAGGCGAGGCGGCTCGGCCCGGCTACCGAGAGCGCGGCGTTGAAGGCCGCGAGCACGCCGACCAGGCCGTAGAGACCCGCCGCAGCCCCTTCGCCCACGCGATGACTCACGGAGGTGGAGAGGACGACCACCACGACGAGCGCGGCCACCGCCACCCAGCGCAGCCCGAGGAGCCACGCGGCGAGCGCCCGCAGCTCTCCCCGGGGCGCGAGCAGCGTTTCTACGCGGCGTACGGTGGAGGCCTGGAGGGCCATCGGCGGTGTGTTACCACGCCCCCACGTAGCGGGCTAGCTGCGAGGCATTTGTGATCGCGGGCGATCCGCAGGGGTCATGCCAGGCAGCAGGCGCGCGTCTCTCCGGCCCGCAGGCGAGCCTCTCTCCGGCCCGCCGTCAGGGCGCGCTCAGGGGCTCGGCCGGCACTTCCCGTCGCCGCCGCAGGTCCCCTTGCACTCGCACCCGTTCTGCTCCCAGAGGCCGTCGCAGTTCGCGTACCCCGGCGTATCGCAGCCGCAGATGCTCATCTGGCACTGGGCCTGAGGGCCGCAGTACGCCGTGTAGCAGGCGTTGCAGTTGTCCGGACGACAGTCGATGGACGGCGTCTCGCACCCGTTCTTCCAGTCCTCGTCCAGGTTGCGCCACGCGCCGCTCGCGCAGCGGCACTTGCCGCGATCGGTGCAGCGCGCGTTGACCCCGCAGTAGCCGTCGGGGCAGGCGTCGCAGTTGTTCGCGGCGCAGGTCGGGTGCAGCGCCTCGCAGCCGTTGTCCCAGCGGCCGTCGAGGTTCGCGTAGCCCTTCACGCAGCCGCACCCCGCGCTGCCGCACGCGGCGTGGGCCCCGCACGAGGTGCCGGTGCAGCTCGTCTGGCTGTCCGCGCGAAGCCTGTCGGGCGAAGCGTCCCTCGCCCCGATGCGCAGGTCGACCGGCCCCCCGCCGCCGTCCGTCGGGGGCGCCACGCAGCGCTGGCCGTTCTCGACCCAGCCGAAGCTCTCGTCGCCGAGGCGGCGGCAGACCCAGAGCACACCCTCACAGACGCTCGCCCGGCACTCCTCGGCGCTCGTACAGCAGGGCAACCCGCACGGCGCGGGCGGGGAACAGAGGCTCGCGGGCGAGCCGTTTCGCTCGCACCCCATCCCGACCAGCGCGATCGCAACCCAGGCTCGTCGGCCGATCCATCCTCGGAAGGTCATGCAGCGTCAAATGGTAGCGCAAGTGGGGCGCCGGAGGCACGAACCACCGCGGGCCGACTTGATGAGAGAATCGCTCCGTCGCATCAGGAGCCGGTCCCAGATGGCCGCCGTGAGCGCGTCCTGGGCGACCAGATCGATCATCGCGCCCTCCGCAGCAACTCCCGGCCGGCCCGCCGGAGGCGAGGGTCATCCGACTCGAACAGATCCAGGCCAACGACAACCGCGGGAGCCATGGCGATGCCGGCCTCGAACGGCCACGTGCCCTGTACGACGCGCAGAATCAGATTGGGCTTCGGGCCGGGCTGGAGGGCGTACTTCTTGACGAGGGGGGCCAAGCGCTTGGCCGGGAGATACCCGTCCAGCATGCCGGCGGAGGGAGCGAGGTCCACGCCGTATTGAGGGGCAGCGCTGATCCCAGCGCGCACGAGGGAGCGGTTTTCGGCGATTCGCGGCAGGTCGGAGGGATGAGCCCGCAGCCCATGAAGCACGGCCCGGCTACGCAGCCGAGGCGAAAGATCCTCGAGGGAGACCTCCCTCACTCGGCGCCTGAGCCGCGAGAGCTCCGATGGGGCCAGCCAGTCGGGACGCATCCCGGCCGCGATGAAGAGAACCCCCCAGGCCCTCCTGGCGCTGAAGAGTCGTCCCGGCTGAACCTGCGCTTCCCGTCGCCGCTCGACGCTATCGGCGTGGACCAGCCATCGGCCCCCGATCTTGTCCGCGTCGAGAAGCCCGGCCGCGATCATCGCCCGAACCCGGGCCGGATTCCGCCGGAGCTGGAGGGCTGCTTCTGCTACGGAGAGAACGGGATGTGTGCGTAAGCGGCCAGCAACGACCATTGTCTAAATTATAGCGGATAGGCTTTAGTTTAGCCAATGCGTCGCCAGAAACTGGCCGAGACGGCGCGCCGCACCTGCGGCCACGCAGCTCAATGCCACGTGAAACCCGCCAGCCGGTCGTAGAGCACCACGCGGCGGACCAGGCCCTCGAAGGTGACCTCCTTTTCGCTGCGGAAGCTCCACTCCTTGGGGTCGCGGGTCTCGCCGAGCTCCACCACCACGCGGTGCTTCCCCGAGGCCACCGGGAACCGTTCGATGGCGATGCTGTTGCCGTCGCCGAAGATCCCCCGCGGGGCGAAGGGCCGCTCGAGCAGCACCCGACCGTCCACGCTGACCCGGACGCGCACCGACGCCCGGCCGCGCTCGCAGATCGTGGGCCTGCGCATGTGCGGCGGGAGCTTGGCCAGCTCCTCGGGGCTGACCTTGCGGCACTGGTCGCCGGCGCGCCCCGGATGCTTGACCGACACGAGCAGCTCGGCCGAGGTCCGCGGCGGCGTGCTGTACGCGAGGTCGCTCGGCAGGAAGGTCACGGCGCCCAAGGCCGCGGCAATCGCGGCACCCGCCGGAACGCTCCGCATGCGGGAAACGCTCCGTCGCTGCGAGCTCAACCGTCCCTCCCGAAAGGCCCGCGCCTCCTCGACGAGACGTCCGCGCTCGGGGGAATCGAGGCGCAGAAACCGCACGCGCGCCGCGTCGACCTTGTCGTGTCGCAGCACGGGCTCTCGCTGCCCCGCGAGGCGCAGCTCGGTCCAGGCTCCCCCCTCGCGGTACCGGCAGCCGCCGGGGCTGCAGCCGACCACGAGCACGCCCTCCGCGCCGCGCTTCAGCGCCCGCTCGATCGACAGCGGATGCACCCAGCCCGAGCACGGGATGGGCAGCACGCGGTAGCCCGGCAGCTCGCTGCACGCGCCGCTCTCCGGCTCCACGGAGAGCCCCTGGCCCGCCGACTCGGCGCACACGAGCGCCAGGTAGGGCTTCTTCTCCCCTGCGGTCTGCTCCTCGACCCAGGACTCGATGCGGCGACGCTGATCCCAGACTGGCAACCACGGCAGCCCGATCCCCGCCGAGTCGCACGACCCGGCACAGATGCCGCAGCCCACGCAGCGGCTCGGGTCGACCTGCGCGCGGCTCGGGTAGTTCCGACCGTCGCTGCGCGGCACCATGGAGATCGCGCCGTAGGGGCAGTCGTTGTAGCACTTCTCGCAGGAGGTGCAGGCCTCCTCGCTGACCACCGCCGGCCGCACCCGCGCCTTGCGCATCCACCACGGGGCGCCGTAGAGCACGAGCGAGACGAGCAGGGTGAGCGCCCAGAGCATCCCGCCGCTCAGCCGGTCGGCGAAGGCGATGGGCATGAGGTACCACCAGTCGATGCCGTGCTTCGTCGGGGGCGCGAGCATCTTCGCCGGGCCGACGCTGAAGGCCGGCAGCACGAGCGACAGCACCACCAGCGAGCCCAGGACCCACGCCGCCAGCTTCCAGGTACCGAGGAAGTTCGGCCGACTGCAGCGCGTGATGTGCAGCCAGAGTGCGATGCCCATGCCGAGCGGCAGGAGCATGTGGAAGAAGAAGACCATGAAGAAGAGGAGCGAGTTGACGCTCGAGTCGGTGAGAAACGACCGGCCGAGCGGGTCGGCGAAGATGGGGAGCACGTCGAGCAGCTTCGCCGAGGCCAGCGCCACCTGCTTGCCCCGCTCGTCCCAGACCAGCCAGTAGCCGAGCCAGCCCACGAACCAGAGCGAGCCGATGAGGAAGAGCCCCGTGATCCAGGCCAGCCACCGCGCCCCCGTGAAGCGGCGCGCGAAAAAGTACTGGGACGCGTGGAGCACCACGAAGAGCATGCAGGCGTCGGAGCTGTAGCGATGGAGGGAGCGCACGAGCTGCGCGGTGAGCGGCGCCTGGCGCATGGCCTCGAGCGACTCGTGCGCCTGGTGCACGCTCGAGCTGTACCAGATGAGCAGCAGGACTCCCGTGGCGCAGGCGATGAGCAACGAGATGTTCGCCACGGCGCCGGTCTGGATCACCGGGTTCACCTCGTCGGGGACCGCGCGACGCACGAGGTCGGCGAGCCAGGTCAGGCCCCGGTCGACCGGTTTGAGCAAGACCTGGCCCCGAACCGGCGGCATGGCGCTCGTGTGCTTGACGACGGGCCCGGGCAAGGGCGGCAGCTTCGGCTCCCCGGGGGGGGGCGAAGCGGTTTCCGTGGCGGAGCTGGGCGCCGCGCCGTCGGGGGCGCTCGCGTCGTCGCAGGGGACTTTGTCGAGCAATACTGCCTAGCTTTCTCGCAGCAAGACCTTCAGCGCGCTTCCCAGCCACCGCTCCTGCTGCGGTCCGAGGGTCAACCGGTAGGCAATCTTGCCACGGCGGTCAAGGACGAAGAAGACGTTCGCGTGATCGATCACGCCCGTCTTCTTGTCGCGCTTGCGAGCCACCTGGAGCTCATCGAGGATGCGGTTCACGAGCTTCGACTCTCCGGAGAGCAGGTTGAAGAGCGGCGCCTCGACCTCCTGACCGGCCGCCATCGAGGCCATGGCCTTCGGGTCGTCCCGCTCGGGGTCGAGCGTGATGCCGATGACCCGTAGGTCCCTCTTCTCGGCGGCCGAGAGCTTGGCCACCGCGCGCTTGGCCTGCCCGAGGATCATGGGGCAGGTGTGGCCGCACGTGGCGTAGACGGCGGTGATCAGGACGACCTTCCCCTTCAGCGCCGCAAGGCTCAGCTTCTCACCCGTGTGATTCGTGAGCTCGAAGGCGGGCGGATGGAGCGCCACCCGCAACCTCTCCGCGGGAAAGGGCTGCGGACCGCCGGCCTGGGTCCGCTCCATGGTGGTGACCAGCACCGCCGCCCCCACCGCGAGGGCCAGGGCCGCTCCCACCCAGGGCAGGGCCGCGCGCTTGGGCCCCGCGAGCAGGCCCTTGAGCGGCGTCCACCACACCCCCACGATGATGAGCGCGAGAATCACCGGCTCGCTGAAGACGGCCACGATCTGGGTCACGCTGTGGCGCCCCGTCAGAGGATCGTAGCCGAAGCACCAGATGCGGAAGTCCTCGGCGAAGGCGCCGAGCTTGCTGCCCGAGGCGGGCAGAAGCAGCAGCGCGAGCAGGAGCAGGTTGAGGAAGAGCAAGAGCGAAAGGACGAAGATCGGCAGGCGCCAGCTCGACAGGACGTGCTGCACCCAGACCAGCGGGCGGGTCCGCCGATCTTCGAGGGTCTGCGTGGTCATGGGGGGGTACTCCAGGGGGGTTACGACGAAACTACCTCACGTGCCAGACGTCGGCCAGGGCCTTCCAGTTGGCGAAGTAGTAGACCGCGAAGGAGATGAGCAGCACCAGCGCGAGCACCATGGTGCCCGGGGTCCGATGCCCGTCGTGGCCGTGCGCCGCAGGAGCCGCACTCGCCGTGGCCGGCTTGACCTCGCCCCAGCTCTCCATCGCGCGCCCCGCGTTCGAGCGGCCGAAGAAGACCGCCCACACCGTGAGCCCGATGAAGATGAAGAGCGCGGTGAAGGCCAGGATCGCGCCAACGCCGACGAGGCCGAGCATCAGGTGCGCGCCGGAGGTGAAACCGGCGGAAAGCTGCGCGCCCGAGAACTCCACGTCCCAGTGACGGCGGGGAACGCCGTACGAACCGGCGAACGACATGCCCACGGAGACGAGCACGATGCCGATGGCGAAGAGGAAGGGCTGAATGCGCGCCAGGGCCTTGGCCGGGTACTCCTTCTGGAAGATGAGCGGCACCACGTAGTAGGCCAGCGCCATGAAGGCCAGCGTCGTTCCGCCCACGACGGTGGAGTGGAAGTGCCCCGGGATGCGCAGCGTGTTGTGCGCGATGATGTTGATCTGCTGCGTTCCGAGGGTCACGCCGGTGATGCCGCCGAGGAAGCCGAAGATCACGAGCGAGAGGAAGAAGCCCGAAAAGCCCGGGTTCCCCCACGGTGCGGCGGCCAGCCAGCCGAAGAGACCGCGATCGTGCCCCTTGCCGCGCATGGCCACCTCGACCGAGGCGGGCACGGTGAAGCCGTGGATCATGGAGGCGAGGACCGCGAGGTACATGGCGTACGAGGTGTTCCAGATCTTCCAGCCCGCGCCGACGCCCGGGTCCACGAGGAGGTGGTGGGCCGACGCGAGATTGATGAAGAGGATGTAGAGCATGAAGGCCACGCGGCAGACCGCCTGGTTGAGCGGCTTGGCCCCCGTGGTCAGCGTGCCCAGGAAGTACCACACGGAGACCATCGCGCAGACGTTGATCTGCTGCGACATGTGGCCGAGGCCCCACCAGGTGATGCGGTACCACGCCGGATCGATCTTATCGAGGACGCCGACCGACCAGAGGAAGGTGGGGATCATCACGATCGCGCCGTGGAGCAGGGTCACCGCCGCGATGATCGCCGCAGCCGTGGCGCCGAAGACCACGAGCGGCACCGAGCCCTCGTAGGTCTTATCGCGCTTCGCGATGTAGAGGCAGCCGAAGAAGTTCGCCACGCCGAAGATCGCACCGACCGCGAAGAGAATGATGCCGAGGTAGAAGGCCGGATGGGCCTTGAGCGGCGCGTAGGAGGTCATCATCACGTCGGCCTTGCCCATCCAGATGATCGTCTCGACCATCAGGGCCCCGACCAGCATGAGGAAGAACGAGAGGGCGGCGATCTTTTTCGAGGCCAAACGCGAGTTGAGCAGCGTCGTGCCGGCGAAGTAGAGGATGGCGATCTCCATGAAGATGATCCAGAAGATCAGCATGCTCAGACCGTGGACGGTCACCATCCGGTAGTACCAGTCCGCGGGCAGCAGGTGGACGGCCGGCCAGCGGGTGAGGCCGAGCAGAAGCGCGGCGATCCCCCCGACGAGCAGGAAGATCACCGCGAAGACGGCGTTGAGCTTGATGTAGCGCTGCGCGTGCAGACAGACGGGCAACCCCGTCGTGTCGCACTTGCGCATCTCATTGGGCGCGAAGTTTCCCTGGGCCATGGTTGTCCCCTACTCCTCCACGATGATCTTGCCGGTCATCAGGTGGTGCCCGATGCCGCAGAACTCGTTGCAGATGATCGGATAGTCGCCGGCGGCGGTGGGGGTGATGGTGAGCACGTGATCGTAGCCCGGCAGCACCTGGAAGTTCATGTTCAACGGCATGAGCGAGAAGCCGTGCTGCAAGTCCATCGACGAGACGTGCAGTCGGTAGGTCTGCCCCTTCTTGATCTTCAGAATCGGGTGCCACTGCCACATCCGGCCGAGCAGGTAGATGTCGCTTCCCGGCGCGGCGGTCACCACGGGGACGCCCTTCTCGTCGGCCACCTTGCCGGCCTTCACGAAGGTCTCGACGCGGTTGAAGAAGTCCATCGGCTTGACGCTGTACGACTCGCCCGTGCTGTTCTGTTTTCCCTTGAAGTGCCAGTACGGCATCATCGCGGAGAGCACGAGACACCAGATCACCGCGAGGCCGATCCAGACCCGTTCGCCGCCCGAGGGCGCCTTGAACCAATCTGCTGGAGGTGCATGAATGCTCATCGTCTAGTTCCCTTTCACGGCAGCTTGGCCGGGCCCATGTTCCACAGCTCGACCCATCCCCAGATGGTGTAGGAGACCAAGGGGATGAGAATACCGAGGAGCAAGAGGAGCCACGGATTGTCGAGGACCCTCTGCACGAGGGGTCGGGCTTCACTTCCCATGTGTATCTCCTTGTAGACGGTGCGCGAAGAGGGGCGCGCGTGCGGCGGTCGCACGACGGCGCCAGGCCAGGGTCACGAGTCCGAGAAAGAGCAGGCCCCCCACGACGGCCACGAGCCCGCCGACCCCCATCACGGCGAGGCCCAGGTAATCGAGCGCGCCGCGGATCTGCTGTTCGCTGCCATAGGTCTTGCGCAGCATCCCCTGCGCACCGGCGAGCGCGAAGCCGCAGGCGAAGACGAACTGCCCCACGCCGAAGAGGAGCGGCTGCCAGGTGGCCAGACGCTGCACGCGCCGGCCTTCGAGCGGCATGCCCAGATGACCGAGCAGGCGATAGGTCACCGTCATGAAGGCCGCCGTCACGGCTCCGATCGACGCGTGGTAGTGCGCCGGAATGAGCGTGTTCGACCCGCTGATGATCGCCCCGAGCGCGAAGCCGAGGACCGTCAGCCCGGCGCTGACGAAGAAGCCGACGAGCGGCCCACTGCCCACCTCCGCCGTCCGCAGGCGTCCTTCGCGGCGCGCGCGCCAGATCGCGGCCACGCACAGCACGACGAAGATCGTGACCACCGGAAAGATGCCGAACTCCATCAGCCGCGTGAAGCGGGTGTGCACGGCCACGGTGTTCGCGCCCTCGAGCCCCCAGAGGGGCGCCACGAGGAGGGGCAGGGTGAGCAGGCCGAAGAGCAGGGTCGCGGTGCGGCGGCTGACCGGCGACGCGCCGAGGAGCGGCGTGAGCAAGATGATCCAGACCGACAGCATGCCCGCCACGCTCGCGAACTGGAGCACGTGCCCTCCGCCCCAGACCACGAACTCGTAGTAGCTCTGCGCGGGGAGGAGGCGCGGCGTGGTGAGGCCGCTCGCCACGAAGGTGAGCGCCGCCACGAGGAGGGCGAGCGCCGCGGCGCGGAGGCCGGGCCGCGCAGCGTCGGGAAGCGGGAAGAAGCCGACGGGCACCTCGAAGGCCGGGAGGAGCCGCCCCTGTAGCACGCCCGCGAGGACGGCCTGGCCGAAGAGGAGGAGCCCGCCGAGAAAGAGCGGGTGGTCGATCATCGGAATGTAGTTCGACAGGATGGGCTGCGCGCCCGACGCGCCCGCCGCCGCGACGATCACCAGCATCCCGACGAAGCCGGCCGCCGGCGCGTAGCGCGCGAGAGGCGAGAGGGAGCGGCGAGACGGGAGGGTGTGGAGCAGACAGAGGATGAAGGCGTAGAACCAGACCACCAGGGCCAGGTCCACGTGGACCACCAGGCTGCGTTTGAAGAAGAGGGGGTCCCTGATCCACGCGCTGAAGGGGGGCATGCGCGCGACGACGAGCAGGAGGGACAGCAGGCCCGCGACGATCAGGCTGCCCACGGCGAGGCCGAACCAGCGGCGCGCGGCGAGCTGGGCGTCTCGATCGGTGCGTGGGTCGATGCGCTGGTCCATCCCTCTCCACAAGCCCCCGAGCTGGGTCGCCAGTCCGCGGGGCCGCGATCTCGATCCGGGGCGCGCTGTCGCAGAGCGAGTTTCGTGCCACCGCCTCCGTGACCGCAGCACTCTATTAAACCAATCGAGGGGCCGCAACCTTGCCGCAGGTCAAGCGCGGGCCGATACGCGCCACCGGTATCCTCCCTGAGGTTGAGGTGCGCGACGCAGCGGGCGCGGGCACCGGCGGGGCCTCGCCGTTCCTCCCTATGGCCGGCACACACGGGCGGTGCTACTAATGGGCCACCGGCGTCCGTCCGCAAACCGGTCGTGAGAATGGCACCACCGTCCAGGCCGCGGGGGTGCCGCTGACTCGGGAGGCCCATGGGCGCTGAGCGAGACACGGAGAGCTCCTTCCTCGGGGATCTCCTCGCGCTCACCAAGCCCACGATCACGGTCACCAACGTGCTCATGGCGGCCGGGGGGCTCTGGCTCAGCCGCACCGAGCTCTCGCTTGCCACCGTCGTCTGGACCCTCATCGGCACCGCCCTCGCCGTGGCCGCCGCGAACGCGCTCAACATGCTCCTGGAGCGGGAGGGGGACGGGCTGATGGAGCGCACGCGCGGTCGCCCGCTCCCCGCGGGACGCCTCGGCGCGGGCGTCGCGCTCGGCGTGGGCCTCGGCCTGAGCGCCGGCTCCATCGCCGCGCTGGTCCTCGGCACGAACCTCCTCACCGCCGGGCTCGGCGCGCTGGCCCTCGCGCTCTACGTGCTGGCCTACACGCCGCTCAAGCGCCGCACCCCCTGGGCGTTGATCGTCGGCGCCATCCCGGGGGCCATGCCGGCGCTCATGGGCTGGACCGCCGCGCGCGGCCGCATCGAGGCCCCCGGACTCGTGCTCCTCGGCGTGCTCTTCCTCTGGCAGCTGCCGCACTTCATCGCCATCGCCCTCCTCCGGCGAGAGGACTACGCGCGCGCGGGGATCAAGACCGTGCCGCTCGTCTGGGGGGACCGCGTGGCGCGCTGGCACGCCGCGATCAGCGCCGCGGCGCTCTTGTCCGCGAGTCTGCTCCTCGTCCCCTTGGGGACCGCGGGACGCGTCTACCTCGTCGGCGCATCGCTGCTCGGAGCGTGGCTCACGGTGCTGGCCGTTCAGGGGCTGCGCGCCACCGAGGGGCGCCCGTGGGACCGGCGGCTCTTCTTCGCCTCGCTCGCCTACCTGCCGGGGTGGATGCTCGTCACCCTCGTGGATCGGCTCGTCGGCTGAGTCCAGCAACGAGTCCGTGGTATCGTGGATACACGGGCCACCAAACAGGCCAGCGAGGATGCACCGTGGGTCGTAACCACCGTGTCAGAGGTCGCGTCATCTGTGCACTGCTTGGGGTCGGAGCGCTCGCCGCATGCAGCTCCCTCCCCGCCGTCAGCGGAGATGGCCGGATCACCGATCAGGGCGCGCAGACCGACGGGCCGGCCGCCGCAGATGGCGCGCGCGGCGACGGCGCGAGGCGGAGCGACGGCGCCACGTCCGACGGACCGAGCGGACCGACGACCGACGCCCGGCTGAGCCGGTCGGATGGACCGAAGATCCCGACCGACTTCAAGCCGCCTCCCCCGCCTCCCCTCCGAGACGGCGGGATCACCAAAGGGGACGGGCGCCCCAACATGCTCCGGGACAGCGGGGTCAAGACCGACGGGGGCTGCAAGCCGAAGTGCACCCGCCCCGACGGCAAACCGAAGGTGTGCGGGAGCAACGGCTGCGGCGGAAGCTGCGGGAGCTGCGCGATCGACCAGACCTGCGGCGAAGATCTGCTCGTGACCTCGCAGTACGGCCTCTGCATCACCATCATCACCTGCTCCGCCAAGAACCTGCCGCTCGAGGGGTGCTGCTACGGCGAGCGCCTCTACTGGTGCGAGCCCATGATCGGCAAGGACGGCGTGCCGCTCGACTGGGGCAAGCTCTATCGCGCGGATTGCACCGCGAGCCCGAAGTGCGGCTGGAACGCGACGAAGAAGTACTACGACTGCAACACGGCCGGCGCGGCGGACCCCGCGAGTCTCTTTCCGAGGGACTGTACCGCCGGCTCGTTCCGCTAGTGCGACGGGAAGAGCGCCTCCAGTCCGCGCCAGAGACGCTCGCGCCAGGCGGCCTCGGTGTGCTCGGCCGCCGGTTCGGTCCAGTGCCAGAGCCGCTCGCCGTAGCCCAGACCCTTGCGCTGTAAGAGGTCGCGAAAGCGCTCGGCGCCGCGGCGGCCGTCCTCGAAGTTCCCATTGTCGAGGTAGACCGCGATCGGCGGCAGCTCGGCCGCCCGACGCACGCGGCCCTCGAGCTCGTGCCGATTCCACCAGAGCGACGGGGACATGGCGAGGATCCGCCGAAAGCAGTGCGCGCGCGTCAGCCCGGCGTGGAGCGAGACCAGCCCTCCGAGGGAAGACCCGCCGATCGCCGTGTCCTCGGGCCCGGCTCGCGTGCGGTAGCGTGCGTCCACCCAGGGCTTGAGGTCGTGCTCGAGAAAGTCGAGGTAGGCCTCCGCTCCGCCGCCGCGATAGCCGTAGCGTCGGTCGTCGCAGCTCGTGAGGTCCCACATCCGCCGCGGGCCGTGGCTCTCGACCCCCACGACGATGACGGGCTCGATGCGCCCGGCGGCGAGGAGCCGGTCGGCCGTGTGCTGGACGGCCCAGCCGCCGTAGGGCGCGTTCGCGCTGAAGAGGTTCTGTCCGTCGTGCAGGTAGAGCACCGGGTAGCGACGGACGCGCTCGGCGTCGTAGCCGGGTGGAAGGTAGACCGTCACCCGACGGTCCTCGATCCGCGGCGCCGGCCGGAGGTGCTCCTCGAGTCGCCCGCTCGGATAGCCTCGAGGGGGCGCCTCGGCGCGCAGCGAGGCCGTGCCGGCGAGGAGAGTCAGGCAGCCGGTCGCAACGCAGAGGGGGAGAGCCCGTCGCATCGCGGAGGGACGTCAGCACGGCCGGTGCCAGGGTTTTCGCCCACGATATCAGGGGCGGTCGTGGCCTGACCGTGCGGGAATCGGGCGCCGGATCCGAATCTCGAGCGCGCGACCGCCGTGCGGGGCGAAGGGGCACGGCGGCACTTGACACGAGGGCCACCTCTGGCGAGAAAGGCTCCGTGCACCGCACCTTCTCGACGCGCACGCGCGTGCGTTTTGCCGAGACCGACGCCTCCGGCATCGTCTACTACAACAATTACTTCGTGTACTTCGAAGTGGGCCGGATCGAGATGTTCCGCGAGCTCGGCCTGCCCTACGACTGGCGCATCCCGATCGCCGAGACGCACTGCCGCTTCCGCGCCTCGGCCCGCTTCGACGAGCTGCTCGAGGTGCACTCCTTCGTCGAGGAGGTCCGCAGCAAGGGCTTTCGCATCGGACACCGGGTGCATCGCGTGGACGGTCCGGACGAAGGGCTCGCGCTCCTGGCCGAGGGCTACACTGCGATGGTTCACGTCGGCGAGGACCGCCGCCCGCGGCTCCTGCCGACGGAGTTTCGCGCCGCGCTCGACGCCGCCCTTGCGGGGGTCGACTCCTCCCGAATAGAATAGTCATCCCACCCGTGAGAGGAGGCGCATGTTCAGAGGCCGGGCGCTAGACCTGCCGAGGCACCAAGGATTCGTCTGGCTGCTTCTGGCGGCCCTTGCCGGCGGCTGCGCGGGCAAGAGCAACCTCTACGACGCGACCCCCCTCGCGGACTGGAGCTGCGGCAACTCGCCCTGCCCTCCGGTGCCCGACGCGGGGATCTCTGACAGGGGCCCTGCGCGAGACGGAGCAGGACCCGGAGGTGACGGCGCGTCGAGCGGGCGGGTCTACTACGTGGACTGCACCGCCGGCCTCGACACTCGAGACGGGCGTTCTCCATCGAGCGCGATCAAGACCCTCGGCAAGGCAAACAGCTTGCCTCTCACGGCCGGTGACCGGCTGCTCCTCCGTCGCGCCTGCACCTTCGCGGGGCCGCTGCTCGCGAAGTGGACGGGCACGGCGGCGCGCCCGGTGGTGGTCGGCGCCTTCGGCACCGGGGACCGGCCGCGCATCGTGAACGGCGACAGCGACGGGCTCGTGGTGGTCGTTACCGGCTCGTACCAGGCCTTCGAAGACCTGGACGTGACGGCGGACGCCCCTCCCGATTCCCGCCCCAACTGCCCCACCGGCTGGCGGGTGGGCTTCGCCTTCAACGCCGGCGCCTACAACACCATGCGCAACTGCCGCGCGTCGCGACTCACGGTGGGCGCGCTGGTCGCGACCGGGTCGCACCACAACCGCATCCTCAATAGCCAGCTCACCGACAACGTGAACATGTCGCAGAACACGCAAGGGGGCGAAGACGACTCCGGCGCGTGGGGCGTGCTGATCAACGGGGACGACAACGAGGTCGCGTTCAACACCTTCTCCGGCAACGCCGCCTTCTGCTCGTACGACTTCGGTCAGGACGGGTCATCGGTCGAGATCTACGGCGGCAGGCGCAACGTGGTGCACCACAACACGGCCACGCAGGAGGTGGTGTTCGCCGAGGTCGGCTGGGACGCGGGCAAGGTCAGCGCCGACAACGTGATCGTGTACAACCTGGTGTCGAACACGAAGGACCAGCGCGCCCTGTTTCTCGCCGTTCGCTCCGCCGATCCCGCCGGAACGAGCGTCGCTGCGCGCGTGCTGAACAACACGGCCTACCTGACGGGCACCGAGGCCGAAGCGCTCCTCTGCCCGCGCTGCAACCCGAAGCTGCTCGAGGCGCGCAACAACATCCTCTGGGGGAACTGGAAGTCGCTCTACGCCCCCGGAGGGTGCACCGAGAGCCACAACATCTACTGGCGCACGGGCGGCACGCCGACCGTCGATGCCGGCGGGACGACCATCGCCGCGACGTCGAAGAAGATCGATCCCCTGCTCGCGAACGCCGCGGGCGGCAACTTCGCGCCCAAGGCGGGGAGCCCGGCCATCGACACCGGCAGCACGGCGGCGATCCAGGCCGGCTACACGAGCGACGTGAAGGGCACCACGGTTCCCGTCGGCGCGGGCGTGGACATCGGCGCGATCGAGTTCACTCCGTAGGGAGTGTCCCTCGATCGCTCCAGCGGAGCGGCCGAGCGACGCCGATTACCTGAGGTCGAAGAGGCCGCCTGTGTCGGCGTTCGGGCCGGTTTCGGTGCCTTCTACGACCACCGCCTGGACGCCACGGCCGGCGTCGCGCGGGGCGGTGAAACGGAAGGTTGCGGGGCGGGTACGCCCGCGGATCTGCGCCGGCTGCGCGGGCAGGTCGGCAAGGCCACCGCCTCCGAGGCCCGTCTCGCCCCCCTCCTCCACGACGAGCTCGGCCAGCGCGCGCACCGTCACGGCACCCTTGTTCACCTCGAACGTGGCGCGGGTGCCGCCGGCCGTGACGTGAACCGCGGTACCGTAGGCGAAGATCGCATGCGTCGGGTCGGCGAGCAGCGCACCGAGGCGCTTCACTTGCGCGAGCGGCAGGGCACGCACGGCCCGGCCGAGAGCGCCGCCCTGCGCACGCCGTGTCTGGCCGAGCTCGGGCAAGAGGCCCACCTCGAGGCGGAGCTGGCGCGCCACGCTCACCCGCAGATTCGGGGAAGGGCCGCCCGCCGGGGCCCGCTTGTGGGCCGGCAGGGCCCACGCCGCAGCCGCGGCGAGAACGAGCGCGAAGCAGAGAGCAGTGCCTAGAACGCGACGCATGGGGGCCTCCTCGGGGTCCGCACCCGGGGGAGAAGGCAACGCGCGTACCATCCGGCTCGGGACCTCCGCCTCTCCCTCGTCACCGCTCAAGGCCCCGTAATCACGCGACCGCTCCGCCTCTCTCCCCGCACCCGGGTTGATTCTCCGAACTCACCCGGGTTGATTTCTGCGCGGCGCGGGGAGGGCCTCCGGCTGGCCTCGGCGCCAGCTGGATGGTTTTCGAGGGCGGCGCGAAGGGCCTCGCGACGCGCTGCGGCAGAGGGACGGGAGAGCCGCAGGCGCCGGGGCCGACGGGGCGGCCGGCCTCAGGTCAGCGGTTCGAAGTGGGCCGAGAAGTGGCGCAGCGCGGGGGGCTGCCAGGCGATGCGCATCCCGCGCAAGAACTCCTTGCGCCGATGGACCTCCTGCATCACCTCCACCACGTAGTCGATGTGGCTCTGCGTGTAGACCCGCCGCGGGATCGCCAGGCGTACGAGGTCCCGCGGGGCAGCGGTCTCGGCGCCGGTCGCTTCGTCGCGTCGGCCGAACATCACGCTCCCGACCTCCACGCTGCGCACGCCCCCCTCCACGTAGGTGGCCACCGCCAGGGATTGCCCGGGGTACTCGAGCGGCGGGATGTGCGGCAGCATGCGGCGCGCGTCGATGTAGATCGCGTGCCCCCCCACCGGCTGCATCAGCGGAATGCCCATCTCCGTCAGGTGCTGCCCCAGGTAGCGCGTGCTGGCGAAGCGGTAGTTCAGGTAGTCCTCGTCGAGAATCTCGTCGAGACCTACTGCGATCGCCTCGAGGTCCCGCCCCGCCATCCCGCCGTAGGTCGGAAACCCTTCCGTGAGGATGAGCACGTTGCGCATCTGCGCGGCGACGTCCCCGTCGTTGGTGGCCACGAAGCCGCCGATGTTCACGAGCGCGTCCTTCTTGGCGCTCATCGTGGCCCCGTCGCAGAGGCGAAACATCTCCCGGGCGATCTCGCGCGCCGAGCGCCCCGCCTGCCCCGGCTCGCGCAGCTTGATCAGATAGGCGTTCTCGGCGAAGCGCGCCGCGTCCAGGTAGAGCGGCACGCCGTGCTTCGTGCAGAGCTCGCGCACCGCCCGCAGGTTCGCGAGCGACACCGGCTGCCCACCACCGGAGTTGTTGGTCACCGTGACCATCACGAGCGGCACGCGCCCCGGGTTCTCCTCGAGGCAGCGCGCCAGGCCCGCAAGGTCCACGTCGCCCTTGAAGGGCGCCTGCGAGCCGAGGTCTCGCGCCTCCTCGCACGGCAGGTCGAGCGCCACCGCGCCGACGGCCTCCACGTTGGCGCGCGTGGTGTCGAAGTGCGTGTTGTTGGGCACGACCTTGCCCGGCCCCGCCATCACCGAGAACAGAATGCGTTCCGCGGCCCGCCCCTGGTGCGTGGGAATGATGTGCTCGAAGCCCGTGAGCTCGCGGATGACCGCCTGGAAGCGGTAGAAGCTCCTCGCACCGGCGTAGCTCTCGTCGCCCTGAAAGAGCGCCCCCCACTGGGCCGCACTCATGGCGGAGGTCCCGCTATCCGTCAGCAGGTCGACGATCACGTCCTCGGCGCGCACCTGGAACAGGTTGTACTTCGCCGCGGCGACGATGGCCTCGCGTTCGGCGCGCGAGGTCATGCGGATCGGCTCGACGACCTTGACCCGGAAGGGCTCGATGATGGTCTTCATGGAGCGGTCATAGCGCCGACCTAGCGCTTTGTCGACGGCGACGCGCCCACGGGGCCCCCGAACGGATTCGCCTCGCCCCACGGCAGCGGGCTCTCGGGCAGGCGCACGAGGCGCTTTCCCTCGTGCCCGGAGCGGCCGCGGTAGAGGAGTCCCATCTCGTAGCGCACGCCCTTCACCCCCTTGCGGGCGAAGTAGTCGCGAATCGTGTGGCTCTGCCGCTTGTCGCCGAGCGACGAGAAGCGCGACGGATTCCCGAGGGAGAAGGGGCCATGGTAGTGGGTGTAGCGGATCGTCGCGACCTCGGCGCTCGCACCGCGCAGCGCAGCGATGAGCTGGTCGGCCGTCTGCTCCAGGTCCGCCGCCTGGATCGCGTTGAAGGACCGCACCCAGGAGAGCTTGTTCTCCGGCCGATAGCTCGTGACCGGCACGGTATGGAGCGCGCGCCCCGAGGCGTCGAGCGCCTCCCAGATGCCGATCTCGAAGGTCGTCGCCTTGCCCAGCAGAGCGCGGTCCTGCGGCCGGAACGGTTCTTCCACCTCCACGGCCCGGCGCGGCCACGCACCGAAGGTGCTACGCAAGAAGCCCTCACTCAGCAGGAAGAAGAAGCGGCCGACCTTCCCCTGAGGCTCGAAGCGCTCGCAGAGGCGGTCGAAGAACGAGCCCGTGGCGCGCTCCTCCGCCAGCGCCGGCGGCGCCTGACAGAGCACGGCAGCCAGCAGAACCATCGAGCTCAGGGCACGCACGCGCAGCATGGGGCTTCCTCACACGGCCAGCAGGGCAGACACGAGCAAACCCCACGCCACACTCGATCGCAGAGATATTCACGATCTACGACCGCCGGGGCTGGCTGGCAGGCGGACCAGGGTGGCGCAATCGGCCAGCCTGGCCGATTGGGTCGCCTCTCCTTCCGAATGCCGGTCAAGCGCTGCGCGACGAACTCGCGCCGCCGCGCCCCGCGCAGACGGCGCTTCGGTCGCGAGGTCGGCACCTTGGCTTCTCCCAACTTCCGTTGGCCCCGCCGTTGCAATCGGGGCCTTCCGCCGCGCATCGCATCGCGCGGCGCATGTAGACGAAACGAGAACTGGGCGAGCGCCCACCAAGAGGAGGAGCGTGTCATGTCGAAGCTGATGACGAGTGTGCTGGCCGCGACGGTGGCGGGGATGATGGTGCTGACGGTGGCCGCGCCCAACGCGCTCGCCTTCGAGCGGCAGCAGCGGCAGCAGCAGATCGGGCAACAGCAGGGCTTCCGTCAGCGCATCGGCCAGGGCGTGCAGAAGTGGGCCCAGCAGCGCTGGCAGGGGGTTCAGGAGCGCAACCCGCGACTCGCCCGGTCGCTCGGCGGCTGCTATCAGGCGTTCGCCGCGGCGGGCACCGTGATCAGCGGCATCAATTTCGCCCAGGCGCTGAACGCGCAGGACAGCACCGGGCAGATCATTTGGGGCACGCTCGGCATCCTCAACCTCGTCGGCCTCGTGAGCGACGTCGCCTCCGAGAGTTCGCGTCCGCGCCGCTACTAGGTGGAGCACCCTCTTGGAGAGCCCCATGCGCTCGCTTCGCAACGCCCTGATGCTCGCGCTCACGCTGCTCGCGATGGGTGTGCCCAGCGCAGTGCGAGCGGCGGGCCGCGGGGGAGCGGGTGCCCCGAGCGCCGAGACAGAAAGGGGGCACGGGCATCGACGCGAGCCGGCGCCCCTGCCACCTTGGAAGCCCGACTTCCGCCCGGCGAAGCTGCCCGGCACGCTCCTCATGGGCGCGATCCGGCTCTATCAGCTCACCCTCTCGCGCGCCTTGGCCAAGCTGCCGCCCGGGGTCATCTCGTGCAAGTTCGAGCCGAGCTGCTCGCACTACGGCTTCGAGGCCATCCGCGCGCACGGGCCGCTCAAGGGCTGTCTGCTCGCGGCCTGGCGCGTGATGCGCTGTAGCAGCCTGACCGACGGAGGCCACGACCCGGTGCCGACGCCGTTCAAGCTGCCCCCGCTCAAACGCCGCTACGACTGACCTCCCGCCCGACCCTCGAGCTGACTTCGCCGGCCACTCGACTGGCCAATCCGGCCACCCCGGTCACCAGGATCGACAGCCTCCACGAGCTCTTCGCCCTGGGTCGGCGCACGCTGCGCGTTGGCCTTTTCGAATCTTCTCGCCGACTCGCGCACCTTCTCGCCCGTCGGGTCGACTGTGGACTGAAGGTTGCACCAGGGGCGCACGACGCGCCGCCGAGCTCGCCGCACGCTGCATCGGCCTCGGAGACGCACCGACGATCGCGCGGAGGAGCAGATGACTTCGTGGATGACGCGCCTGGGATGCGCCACTCTGGTCGGAACGCTGTGGCTCGCGATGGCTCTGCCGCAAGCATCGGCTCTCGAGCGGCGCCCCCGCCAGCCGAGCCCGCTCGGGCAGCGCTCAGGATTCCGACAGCAGCTGGAGCACCGCGCGACCGAGCTCGCCTCGCGCGCCTGGCGAGGAATACAGGAGCACCGCCCGCGCCTCGGCGCCTCGCGCGGGGGCCTGTATCAGGCCTTCGCCGCGGTCACGGCAGCGACGAGCTTCCTCTTCATGCATTCGGCCCAGCAGGCCGGCAACGCCGACGGCGCGCTCTTCTGGGGTGCCGTCGGAGGACTCAGCGTGCTCGGCGCGATCGTGGATGCACTGGAAGGACCCCGGCGGCCGCGGCGACCGCGCTGACCGGCGGCGGCGCACGGACGCGGGTCGCGCGCTCAGAGCTCGTGCAGCCCCACCGTCGGCTTGCTCGCGCTTCGGGCGGTGCAGAAGTAGTCGCTCCCTGCCGCGCTCGAAGGTGAGCCCGCCCCACGGCACGGAGAGCTGCTCTTCACCTTGAAGCCCTCCGCGGGCCCCCCCTTCACGGGGCTCACGAACTGCGGGTCCGCGGCGAAGTTTCCCGGCGCGGAGGCGAGCTGCGGCACGCCGTTCGGGAAGTCGTTGCTCGCGAAGCTCCAGCCCGTCGGGTTTCCCACCTCGAGGGTGCTGCCGTTCTGTCCGGCGTAGAAGATGTTGTTCTGGGCCACGCACCCGCTCGGGGCCGTCGCCCCGCTCGCCACGGGGCGGAAGCGCATCGCCACCCCCTTGGCCCCCATCACCACGTTGTAGAGGAGCTGCACGTTCTTGTACGTGTTCGTGGGGGACTTGTTCTGGGGGTCGCTCCAGTAGCCGATCCCCGAGCCCGTGCCGAGCACGAGGTTGTTCGAGATCACGATCTCCTCGAGGGGCACGGCCGGCGCGCCACTGTAGTACTCGAGCGCGAGGTGGATGCCCGTCGCCGTCTGGCCGTTGTCCACGCGGTCGTACTTGGCGGTCGTGGTGTAGACGATGTTGCGATCGATCACCGCGCGGCGCACGTGACCCACGTAGACGTTCACGCTGTAGCAGTCGTGGACGCGGTTGCCGCGGACGACGAGACCGTCGACGAAGGAAGGGATCAGGCACTCGCCCCAGCAGTCGTGGATGTGGTTGTTCACGAAGCTCATGCTCGTCGAGCGCGAGCCGTCCTTGCGGCGGGCGAGCTGCACGCACCCGGGCCAGCCGCCGCCGCCGTAGGAGCCGCTCGTGTTCGCGGTAGCCGCGTCGTAGACCTCGTTGCCTTCGAAGGCCACGTCGCTGCCCGCTCCCCCGAGCGCGCGGAACTTGATGGCGTGGATCACGCAGCGCCGAATCGCCACGTGGTCCGATTCGTACACCGAGAGCCCGCGGCCCGTGGACTCCGTCAGCTCGAAGCCGTCGAAGACCACGTGCGAGGAGCTCGCGATGGTCAGGATCGCGTCGTTCTCGGCGATGCTCGCCCCGCGCCCGGAGAGGACGACCTTCTCCCCGGCGTAGGGCAGGACCACGATGGGTTGCGCGGCCGTGCCCACGGCCGTGAAGCGCCACGACGTGCCGGCATAGGTGCCGCCACGTAGATAGATCGTATCGCCGGGCTTGGCGCGGCTACCGGCCGCAGGGAGTGTGCGCAGAGGCTTTTGCTGCGAACCGTCGCCCGTGCTGTCGTTGCCCGTCGGGGCGACGTAGAGCTGCCGCCCCGAGGTCCCGGGCGAGGCAGGCGTCGTCTGTGCGCAGGAGCCCGGCGCCACGGTTCCCCGATCGCCGCCCGCCGCCCCGTCCCGCCGGCGAGCGTCGGTCCCGGGGGCCGCGCCGCCATCTCCCGCCGGGAGCGACGACCCGTCGCCCGAGCCACCACCGGCCTCGGTCGCCCCACCTTCTCCGGCCGTGCGCAGGTCCCCGCCTGGCACCGAGCCACCGTCGACGACGCCCCCGTCATCACCCGTCGGGACTGCGGTCGTGCTCGTGCACGCCCCGAGGAACAGCACGCCGGCGACGAGCGCCCTCGCGCTCCCCTTCGAGCACTCGAATACTCCAGGCCGCCGGTCGTGCACGCGCTACTTCGACTTCTCGGACTTCAACACGTCGTCGAAGGTGGCCAGGAGGTACTTGTACTGCAGCTTGGCCTCGCCATTCGTCGCGAGCAGGACGAGCCTCGGGAGCCGTCTGGGGAACTTGATCCCCGCGCGCTTGATCTCGGACTCCATCTGGGCCGCGTCCGTCCGCGATTGAAGCCTCTCGGCGACCGCACGCATCGACGGCGTCGCCAATAGCTCGTGGAATCTCCGCCTCAACCTGGGGCTGAGCCGTCGTCCGCTGGCGTTACCTTCCCCGCGGAGCAAGAGCCGCATCGCCAGGTAGTACTCCTCGAGCACGTTCCACGACCGGTTGAAGGTGCGATTCCGCATCGTGCCGGTCGGCGCGACCGGACCCGTGGCCGCCGTGGGCAGCAGGTAGGCGTGCTGGGAGGGGTCGGCCAGAAAGCCCATCGGGCGCATGCGTCCCTGCCAGGGGGGCTCGCCGATCTGCCAGAAGCCGTGAGCCGCACCCCGCGGAAAGAGCGGCCGGCCGGCGCGATCCGCCGCGTCCGAGCCGATGAGCTGCGAGACGGCCTTCAGCACCTCCCGTGCCAGCCCTCCGCCACGAATCTCCGGAATAAATGCAAAGTTTGCGATCTGGTGGAAGAGGTCGGGCTTGTAGTCCTTGAGGGGCAAAAGCGCGCTCGCCACGGTCTCGTCGAGGGTGCGCTGCGTGACCGCGCGGCCCTTCTGGTCGCGATAGTGCTCGAGCTTGCCGCGGGCGTCGCGGACCGGCACGAGGTCATCGTACTGGGCGGAGATGAAGAGGATCGTCTCGTGGTCCTTCGTCACGAGGATGGTCCCCACGACCTCGGTCTCCCCGGGGCGCCGCGAGGACTTGCGGGAGATGACGAAGCGGTGGCCGTAGCCGGCCCACTTCTTCTGCACGGCCTTGACGCTCGTGATGTCGTCCTGCACCCGGTCGACGATCGGCTCCGGGATGTGCCCACCGACGCCGGAGCGCGCCAGGTCGATCGATCGCGAGAGCACGTTGCTCACGCGCCGCGCCACCGCCGCGCTCCCCGGGTCGACGATACCGATGGTGAACTCCTCGCCCTGTCGGTTCTTGATCGTGAGCGGCGCCGAGATGTACGCGCGCGCGAGCACGTCGGTGCGGACATAGCGCAGCTCGGGTCGGAGCTGCTCGGCGCGTAGCTGCGCCTTCCTCTCCGCCGTGACCTGACCGTGCAGGTCGGGCGCCGCGGAGAGCCGCGCCGGAGCCAGGGCGGCGAGGAGAACGGCCAGCGCGAGCAGCACGCTCGGGCGCTTCTTCCGGTCGGGGAGGTCACACCCTCCGCCGTAGCGACAGCTCACCGGTCGAGACATCGAGTACCTCGGGTATGCCGGGATCCACAGCAAGGGGCATGCCGAAGGTACGGGGAAATGATCTTGATGGCTTGCGCGAGGGGATCCCCGCGCGCCGTGTGGCCAAACCTGCTGCGCTGGGGAACGTTCACCCCAGGTGTGGCATCCCGCCTACGCCGCCGCCTGCCAGGCCGGGCCGTCGAGCGTGACCTTCTCGAGGCGATAGGCCCCCCAGATCGCCGCGCCGATGGCCCCCGCGAAGATCGAGAGCGCATGCCCTTCCACCTTCACGGGCTGTGCGGCGGCCTTCTTGTCCGAGTCGAGCGCGTCCTGCGTCGCGGCGATGAGGCCCTCGTCCGAGGCCAGTCCGCCGGTGACCAGCACCACCCCCTCCACGTCGAGCGAGCGGAGGAGCCGCGCGAAGCGCCCCGCCATGCTCTCGTGAATCCCGCGCAGGATGTCGGGGGTCGAGATGCCGCGCGAGACCATGTTGATCACGTCGGTCTCGGCCAGCACGGCGCAGATCGAGGAGACCTTCTCGGGCGTCTGGGCCTGCTTCGAGAGCATCCCGACCTCGGCCTGCGAGACGCCCAGGTAGCGCGCGATGTTCTCGAGGAACTGCCCCGAGCCCGAGGCGCACTGGCTGGTCATCTTGTAGTTCAAGACGCGCCCGCGGGCGTCCATCTTCACCGCGCGCCCGTGGAGCGCCCCCACGTCCAGCACCGCGGTGGCCTTGGGGTCGAGGAAGATCGCGCCGCGCGCGTGCGTGGTCATGCCGTAGAAGTGGCCGCTCGCGAAGGGCACGTCCTCGGCGTCCCCGGTGGTCGCGATGTAGTCGATGGTCTTGACCGCCGACTCGCGCACCGCGGCCTGGAAGACCTCCTCCACCACGGCGTGGATCTCGCGCTTGCGGATGCGCGCGCTGACCTGCGAGAGGAGCTCTTCCTTGCCCCCCCCGACCTTCATCACCACGGCCTTGATGGCCCCGGTGCCGACGTCGATTCCGGCGGTGATGCTCATGCGTGGGCCTCCCGATAGGCGAAGAGCGCTCCACCGAGCGCCCCGGTGAAGATGCTGTCCGGAGAGATGTTGAGCTTGCGCGCGCCGTAGTTCTCTTGCACGAGCAGCTCGAGCGCCTTCACGGCCGCGCGGTTCTTCGCCACGCCCCCCGTGAAGGTGAAGGCGTCCCGCACCCCGCCCGAGCGCGCGAGCAGGCTCATCGCGCGCAAGATGATCGCGCGATGCAGCCCGGCCAGGATGTCCTCGCGCTTCTCGCCGAGGGAGAGCCGCTCTCTCAGCTCCGCGCCGGCGAAGACCGTGCAGGTAGAGTTGATCTTCACCTGGCGATTGCTGCGCTCGGCGAGCGGCCCGAGCTCGTGCAGCCCGATGTTCATCTCGTCGGCGATGTAGCCCAGATACCGGCCGCACCCCGCCGCGCAGCGGTCGTTCATCTGGAAGCTCGTGACGATCCCCTGCTCGTCCACCTGGATGGCCTTGGTGTCCTGGCCGCCGATGTCGAGCACCGTGCGCGTGTCGGGGAACATGGCGTGCGCCCCGAGCCCGTGGCACAGGATCTCCGAGCGGATCTGCTCCTTCGGAAAGGGGAGCCGCGCGCGCCCGTAGCCCGTCCCGACCGTCTTCTGCTCGACGAGCTCCGTCTTGTCCGCCGCCTCGACGGCCGCCACCACCGCGCCCGGCCGCCCGATGCGGTCGAGCGCCGAGCCGATGTGGTGCTTGAAGCCGAGCTCGAGCGGCTCGTTCTCCACCTTGATGATGCACTTGTCGTAGAGCCCGACGAGCAGATCGAAGCTCACCCCGACCGGGTCGCCAATCTCCTCGGCGATGCGCGTGTAGGCCGAGCCCGTCGCGTCGCGGAAGAAGTCCGAGCGCGGCGCCGGATTCGGCTCGGCGAACCACGTCTCCTCCTCGGCCCGGATGCGCCCGAAGAGCGTGTGCACCACGTCCTTCAGCGGCCCCCGGAGCTGCGGCGCCACCGAGCGCTGCGCCTCCTCGAGGATCAGCTCCTCGAGCCGCGCGAGCTGCACCATGGTCTGGCTCAGCCGGAAGGCCTTGAGGAGCTGCGTGAGGACCGCCGCGCCGGCCGCGCGCTCCACCTCGCGCCGGAGGAGCCCGAAGCGGGCCGTGATGAAGGCCTCGGTGCGGGCCACCTGCGCCGCCAGGTCGTAGTTCGAGCGCGAGTTCGTGATCCCCCGCCCGAGGATCTGGCGGTTGTCGTCGAGGATCACCGCCTTGGTGGTCGTCGAGCCGAGGTCGATGCCGACGTAGCAGTTCATGCGTGCGCTCCCTGCTTGCGGGCCTCGAGCATCTGCAGGTAGCTCTCGAGCCGGTTCTTGATGTTCGCCGCCGAGAAGTAGCGCGGGTCGACCAGGTCCGACTCGATGAAGGCCCCCGGGATCCCGGTGCGCTTCTCCACCTCGCGCAGCATCGAGAGCTGCCCCGCGGAGAAGCTGTTGCAGCTCTTGATCGAGTTGATGAGGAAGCCGTCGGCCTGATACTCCTTCACGTAGGTGCAGAGCATGTCGATCCGCGACGGCAGATTCAGGTTCGTGTAGCAGCCGCCGCAGTAGTCGGCCATCGTGCCGAGCGGGTCGTTCGCGTCGTGGCGAAAGCCGAAGTCGTAGACCCCGCCCACCTTGCTGTAGGTCGAGGCCACCACGACCGCCTTCTCGTCGGTGAACATCTTCCAGAACTCGCGAAAGTTGGTCCAGTTCGGCGGTCCTTCCACGACCAGCCGGTACTTCTGCTCGTCGAGCGAGCCCTCGGGCGTGACCGGTCCGCGCCCCGCGGTGACCCGCTCCTCGACCTCCTTGCGGAGCTGCTTGTAGTAGGCCGCACCCTCTTCGGTGCCGCGGAACGAGGAGAAGATCGGCCCCACGTAGTAGACCGCCGCGAAGTAGGCGTCGATCGGCGTCGGCTTGCGCTTCGCCGTCTCGAGCACCCAGACCAGATCGTCCTCGGCCTGCGCGGCGAGCTTCAGGTGGTGCTTGAGCTTGTCCTCGTCGTACTTCTTGCCGGTGACCTGCTCCATGGCCGGGATGACCTCGGCCTTCACCTGATCGATGACGTACTGCCGGTGCTCGGGGGCGAGGTGCCCGTCCCCCTGGTAGGGGATCTGCAAGAACACCGTCGGGCACTTGTAGGCCTCGCGGAGGAGCTCGAACCACTTCATGAAGGTGTAGCAGCCGGTGTACGAGAGGAGCAGCAGGTCCGGCGGCGGCAGGCGCGTCCCCGTCGGGCCCACGTTCCCCGCGCGCATCATGCCGATGTCGCACTTCACGTAGGTGCAGACGTCCTCGGAGTGGCCGATGCGCTCCGCCTCGGCGATGTAGTCCCGGCTCTTGCCGCGCATCCCCGACTGCAGCGCGTTGATCTCGGGCAAGAGCGGGAGCGCGTCGAAGGAGCGGATGAGCTCCGTCAGGTTTCCCGGCACGAAGGTGTAGATCACCTTCTCCTTGGTCTGCGGGGCCGCCTCGAGGCGCTTGTAGTGCGCCGCGATCATGTCCTTCTGGAGCACCATCGACGGCTCTTTCGGGACGTCGTGCTTGCCAGGCGCCCCGGGGCCGCTCGTGACGATCTGAGACATCTTTACGCTCCTCCCCACAGCTTGATGGCGTCGGAAAAGGTCCCCGCCTGCTCTCTGAACTGCTGGAACTGGCCGGTGTTCTCCGCGTACTGGAAGGCGATGCACGGGATCCCCGCCGCCTCGGCGCCGTCGCGCAACATCGGCCGGTCGAGGAGGGCCGGGTCGCAGAAGCTCGCCGCGGCGAAGATGATGCCGTCGGCCTTCGCCGCGCCGACCCGCTCCTGCATCAGACGTCCCTTCCCCTTGGGGTCCGGCTCGTAGAGCACCGAGGTGGCGAGCGCGTCGGTGACGAGCGCGTTCGCGAGGGCCTTCGCCGGGTCGCCCGCCGTGGGTACGTCGTGAGCGAAGAGGCGGTTACCGAGAATGAAGTCGTCGTCCACGATGTAGCAGCCGGCCCGCTCGATGGTCTTGATCAGGCCGAGCGGCGGCTGCTCGCAGAAGGCGCCGACGACGATCACGCGCACGCGGTCCTTCGGGCGGCCGGGCTCGGCCTCCACTGCGGCGAGGTACGCGCGCGCCTTCTCGAGGAAGAGGTCGGTCGGCACCAGCTCGCCCGCGCGGATGAGCAGGTAGAGCTCCTCGGTCGGCACGCTCCAGGGCCGGTCGCGCCGGAGCTCGTAGAGCGTGCGCACCAGCCCGCGCACCTCGTTGTAGTGCACGATCGCGGCGCGGAGCTCGTCGTCGGTGATCGTCTTGCCGGCGACCTTGCCGAGGTCGCGGACCAGCACGCGAAGCTCGCCCTCCCAGAAGCGGCCGCCGAGCTCGGGGCTCTTCAGGTGCGGCAGGTCCAGGTACCGCACGTAGAGCTCGGGGTAGAGGACCTGCCAGGTGCCCGAGAGGTTCCGGATCACGTCGCAGGTCGACGGAAAGAGCATCCCCGAGAGGAAGTCGAGCTTGCCCGACTGCGCGAGCTCCACGATCGAGCGGGGGATGTGACAGATATACGATTGATAGAAGGCGTCGCCACGGATGATCTCGACCAGGTCACCGCCGCCGTGCACGCCGACGGGCAGCATCCCCGCGGCGTGGATCACCTCGCGCGGCGCGTAGACCGGCAGATAGCCGACGGCCTTGCGCCCGGGCTGGGCGTCGATCCATCGGCGTGCTTCGGTGCAGTTCAGGTCTTCGAAGACGGTGCGGGCCCAATCGACGATGGCCGTACGGCTCACTGGTTCCTCCAGACAGGCTTGCGACGCTCCACGAAGGCGGTGATCCCCTCGACGGGATCGTGGTGCGCCATGAGCTCCTCGAGGTAGAGCTTCTCGAGGGCGGGTAGCGCTTCCTCGAGCGCGCGGGCGATAGGCCGCCTCGCCGCCCTCCAAGCATAGCGCAGGGCGAGCGCCGAGCACTCGGCGAGGTGCGCCTCGAACCACGCGCCGAGGAGCGCCTCGGGGTCCTCGCCGCAGGCCTCGGCCAGCCCGAGCTCGACCGCCTTCGGGCCTTCGATGGACGCGCCGGTGAGCACGAGCGTCGTGGCGCGGGCCCCGCCCGTCCGCCAGGGGAGGAGCAGCGCGGCGATGGGCGGGAAGACGGCGAGCTTCACTTCGGGGACGCCGAAGCGCGCGCTCGGAGAGCAGAAGACCTGCCCCGCGAAGAGCGCGAGCTCGAAGCCTCCGCCCAGGCACTGGCCGCGCACCACGGCGGCGGTCGGCACGGAGAGCGCCTCGAGCTCCCGGAAGAGCGCGTGAAAACCCCGCAGCATCTCCCCCGCCTGCGCGGGGAGGTGCTCCTTGACCGAGGCGCCGAAGCAGAAGTGGTCGCCTGCCCCCTCGAAGACGAGGAGCTTCAGCTCTTTCTGCCCGCCGAGCGCACCGAGCTCCTTGCGGAGCGCGGTCATCATCTCCAGGTCCAGGATGTTGGCCTTCGGGCGGTCCAGCACGAGCCGCGCGAGCTGGCCCTCGCGCTCGAGGCTGACGCGAACGGGCGCGCTCACTTCGGGCCTCCGGCCGGCATCAGCGACTGGATGAAGGACTCGGTCCAGGTCTCCCCCTCGGCCAGGCGTCGGCGCAGCGCGACGAAGTCCACCTCGCGCTGGTCGCGGCTCCCCGCGTTGAAGGCCCGGAAGCCCGCGGCCGCCTCGGTCATCATGTTCAGCCCGAGCCAGGCCCGGTTGGTCTCGCGGTTCTTGTCCCAGTGCGCGAGCTTGTGCTTGCGGATGGACTCGATGGTCTTGCTCGTGCAGCCCGGCATGGTCAGGAGGAGCTTGGTGGCGAGGCGGTCCACCTCCTGATCGAGGAGCGACAGGTCCACCGCGCCGCGGGCGAGGAGCGCCTTGCCGGCGTCCAGGTCCGCACCGGTCTTGGAGAGCCCGTACCGCGGGCGGCCCCAGTCATCCACGCTATTATCGGTATAGACGAGCGGATTCGGCACGAACTTGCCGTCCACCTTGAGCGCCGGGACGATGCCGGTGAGCAGCCCGACCTGGTAGGCCTTGTGGGCGCTCCAGAGCTCGCAGAGCGTGCACGAGGCCATCGCGTGTTCGATCCCCACAAAGAGCGGCAGAAAGTCGGTGCTCCCGCCGTCGGGGGCGCTGCCGTGCTTGGGCCCCGCCTGGCCGAAGCGGGCCAGGTCCTGCGCCACCGAGTAGTCGCAGGCCATGCCGATCTCCTGGCCGCCGCCCACCCGCATGCCGTTGACGCGCGAGATCACGGGCTTGTCGCAGTGCAGGATCGCCGTGACCATATCGTTAAATAGACGCATATATTGCCGGTATTCTTCGGGGTTCCCCGAATAGTACTCGGCATATTCCTTGGTGTTGCCCCCCGTGCAAAAGGCCCGGTTGCCGGCGCCGGTGAAGACCACGGCTACGGCCCGGCGGTCGTTCGAGGCGCGCCGGAAGGCCAGGATCACCTCCTTGACCGCGCCGGTGGTGTACGAGTTGAGCTGCTTCTCGTTGTTCAGGATGATCCAGACGTTGTGAAGCCCCGCGGCGGGCTTGCCGGAGGGATCCAGCACCGGCCGCTCTTCGTAGAGGATCTCCTCGAATCCGAACGCGCCAACGAGGTTGTGGTCCTTGAAGCTGGTCACGGGGGCCTCCTTGCGGGGTTGAGACGATGCGCGGGGAGCGCTGTCCGGCGCGCATTCTCCATAGACACCTGGGGCGTCGCCTTGACCTGGGTCAAGCAGCCGCGGTCGCCCGATCTGGTATCACCGCCCGGCGCGGTTGGCCAGCCCAAAGGGCTCTTTCGAGAGGCTGCAGCCGCTCCCGCGGGAGGCGCTTCGTGCACGCCGTGCAGATCGAGGACCCGGCTCGGATGAACCTGCTCGGGCTGATGCTCGCGCAGCTCATCGACCGCAACCTGACGGCGCGGCGGTGGCGCACCCACGGACCCCTCACCCGGGTCGTGGTGCGCGGGGGGCGCATGGCCGTCACGCTCGTCTTCGGCCAGGGGAGCTTCACCATCCGCCGCGGGGCGGTGGACGCCCCCGACGCCGAGCTCACGGCCTCGCTCGAGACGCTCGTGGACCTGGCGCTGCGGGGGGGCATTCTCGGCGCGCTCGCCTCGGGCCGCCTGAAGGTGGAGGGGAACACCCTGGCGCTCCTCCGTTTGCGACCCCTTCTGCGCACGCGCGGCGCCCCGAACAGCTTCGGCGTGCTCGAGCGAGCGGAGCTCGAATGAGCTTCCGCGCCCTGCGCGCCGCGTTTGCGGACGCCCTGGGTGTGGACGGCGTGGTCTACGATCCGCAGGCGCTCGCGCGCTACGCGGAGGATCTCTCCGAGGAGGCGCCCCGAAAGCCGCTCCTCGCGGTGCGCCCGAAGAATACGACCCAAGTGCAAGCGGCCCTGCGCGTGGCCCGCGAGCACGAGGTGGCGCTCACGCCGCGCGTGGCGGGGAGCAGCGCCTCCGGTCTCACGCTCTCGCTGGAAGGGGGCGTGGTCCTCGACCTCTCGCGCATGCACCGCATCCTCGAGGTATCGGCCGAGGACCGCTTCGCGCTCGTCGAGCCGGGAGTGACCTGGGCCGCGCTGAGAGCCCGCCTCGGCGAACAGACGCCGCGCCTGCGGGTCGGATATCCGCTCGCGCCGCCGGATTCGTCGGTCGTAGCCGGCTGCCTGCTCGACGGCATGACCAACCTCTCTTTGCGCTACGGCTCGATGGGCACCTGGATCGCGGGGCTCGAGGTGGTGCTCCCCAACGGACACCTGGTGCGCACCGGCGCCGCGGCGGGCGGGGGCGGCTTCTTTGGCCACAGCCCGCTGCCGGACCTGACGGGGCTCTTCGTCGGCTGGCAGGGAACGAGCGGGGTGGTGACGAAGCTCGGCCTGGAGCTCTGGCCCGAACCGGCCGTGCGGCGCCACCTCTTCGTGCTGGTCTACGAGCGCGCGGGCGCCTTCGCGATGATGCGCGAGCTCGCCCGCCTCGAGTGCTGCGACGACGTGGGGGCCGTGACCTGGCCCGCGGGAAAGCTGCTCCTCGAGCAGACGCGCCCGCTCGAGCGCGACCCCGAGGAGCCCGAGGTCTTCCTCTACCTGGAGCTCTCGGGGCAATCGGAGCGCGAGCTCTCGTTGCGGGTGGCGCTCGTGCACGACGCGCTCGAGCGGCTACGCAACCACGGGGTGGAGCACGAGGCCCCCGTGCCGCTCGCGGACCTCTTGCGGCTGAACCCGCGCTTCGCCTGCTTCGCCGAGACCCCCACGCGCCTCTCCTTCCTGCTCGATCCCCCCGGGGGCGGGCTGAGCTGGATCGGCGCCTACGGACCGCTGAGTCGCTTCGACGGGCTCGCCGACCACGCGGCGGCGCTGATGGCCGACCGCGGCTTCGCCCCGCTGATGCTGGGCCGTCCCATGAAGGGGGGCCACTACGGGGCGCTGCGCTTCATCTCCACCTTTCGCCGGCAGCACCCCGAGGAGGTCGCGCGCGTGCGGCACCTGTCGCGGGAGCTCCTGCACGCGGTGCTGGACCACGGCTGCCTCCCCGAGCGCATCCCTCCGTGGGCCTTTCCGGAGCTCAGGGGGCGGCTCGACGCGGGATACCTCGAGCTCTTCGCGCGGCTGCGACAGCTCCTGGACCCGACGGGGACGCTCTCGCCGCACTGCCTGAGCACGGCGCCGTAGGGGGCGTGACTGGCGCGGCAGCTCGGCGCTATTTCCGCGAGCGGCCCAGGCGCAGCGCGGCCAGCGTCACGCCGAAGAAGAGGAGCACCGAGAGCGTGTTGATCAGGGCCCCCGCGCGACGGAGCGTGACGAAGGTGAAGAGGTCGCCCGCAACGCGCAGCACGAGGGAGAGGTGCAAGGCCGCGAGGGGGACGAAGAAGGCGCGCGTGAAGGGGATCGGGCGGCCGAGGATCGAGGGGAAGATGATCGGCGCGTGCCCGAAGATCATGGAGAGCACGAAGCCGACGAAGAGGCTGTGCAGGAGCGCGTCGTAGAGCAGGCCCGCCCCCGGCACGACCGCGGCCAGCCCGATGGCCCCCGAGACGACGAGCCAGAAGTAGCCGCCGAGCAGCGCCAGCGCCGAGAAGCGCGGCAGGCCCGGCCGCCGCAGGTTCAGACGCGCGATGTCGTGGCGGAGGAGCCAGAGCGCGAGCGCAACGAGGGCGGCACCGACGAGTCGGGGGGCGATGGCGAGGCCCGCCGCGGAGAGACCGAGCGCCGCCGCGTAGAGGACGAGCAGCGCGAGAAAAAGACCTACGGCCGCGCGGGAGGGGCGCAAAATCCGACTGAGCAGGAGCCGCTCCGCCCCGATGGTGAGCACGAAGAAGGCGCCCCAGAGGCTCGTCACCTCGGCGACGCCACGCCCCGAGAGCCAGAGCAGGTTGCCCGAGAGCCACGCGATGGCCCCCGCGGCCATGAGCCAGAGGGGGAGGCTCGGTTGCTTGAGGGTCAACACGACCTGCACGGCAAGAAAGAGCAGGCTCCCCGCGCCGTAGAGGCTGACGCCGACGCGGAGGTCGAGCCCCGCGAGGAGGGCCGCCGTCCCGAGCAGGCAGGTGAGCGGGGCGAGATAGCCCCAGAGACGCGCGAGAGCCACCGCCCGCTCGAGCGCGACGAGCGCCCCGACGAAGCCCGAGACCATGAGCGGGCCGTGGAGCGCTGGCAGGCGGCCGGTCATACCCGGCCAAGCGAAGGGCAGCCGCAGGAGCCCGGCCCACAGGGCGAAGAGGAGCGCGAGCTGGGCCCCGAAGAGGAGCGCGAGCCTTCCGGGGTTCAGGCGCGCCGGGGTGCTGGACTGAGGCTGCACGCGAATCGTCCCCCCCTCCGGCGGCGGGCCCTACCCTGCTACTACCCCGGTTTCCCGTCGGCGCGGGGCCGCACCAGTATCGGGACGTATACGACGAGGTAGAGGAGGAAGGCCAGTCCCCACAGGGTCGCGGGGACGGTGAGGGCGACGAGGTATAGGCGCGCCGGCCAGAGCGAGACGAGCGCGCGGGCGATGGTGGCCAGAAGCACGAGGAGGTAGGCGACCACGAGCGAGCGCGGGAGCACGAGGGGTCGGCCCGTGTGCCCGAGCGCCACGCGGGTCATCATACCGAGGGTGAGTCCGCCGATGGCCCCCACGGTGAGCACGTGCGTCGCGGCCGTGAGCGGCAGGCGAGGCCAGAGCCGCGCCACCCCGAGGAGCAGGAGCCCGAGGCCGACGAGAGCATACCCGGCGTGCAGCACCGCGAGCAGCGGGACGCGCCGCGTGGCCCAGCTATTCCAGCCGCGCATCCGCGCGAGGTGAAAGAGCCCCGTCACGAGGGCCACGCCCGCAGAGACCTGGGTCGGGAGCCACGGCAGCGCGTCCACGACGAGGAGCACGGTCAGCCCCCCGAGGGCGAGCTGGTCGATGCGCCCGCGCTGGCGGTAGGTGCCCTGGATCGCGTTGGCCGTGAAATTGGGCACGATGCGCCCCCCCACGATGGCCATGATCAGCAGCACCGCGTCGAGCGCGACGTAGATCGCGGCACGGCCGAAGTCGGGGGCGATACCGTGCGGCGCGAGGTGCAGGAGCGCGTTCGCGCCGGACAGCACGAGGAGGAGCACCGGGAAGGCGTAGTTGCGCCGGCTCTTCGCGCCGAAGATCGGGCGCGCCACGACAACGGCCAGCGCGGGGAGAAAGGCGAGGTCGGCCGCCATGACGAGCTGCCAGGGGAGCGCCGGCACGAGGAGCGCCACCCGTCCCGCGAGCCAGAGGAGCGCGAGCAGGCCGAGGAGCGATCCCTCGGCGGTCATGCGCTGGGTCCAGTTGCGCACCGCCGTGAGGAGAAAGCCCGCCAGCACCGCCACGGTGAAGCCGAAGAGCATCTCGTGGCTGTGCCAGCCGATGGGCCCGAGCGGCGTCGCCAGCCGCATGTGCCCGGCGAAGACCCCCGGCCAGATCGGCACGAAGGAGACGCCGAGGAGCGCCGCGAGCAGAAAGAAGACGCGGAAGCCGTAGGCCAGAAGCACCGGCCCACGCTGGACGGGAGGTCTTTGCGGTAGCGGCGACGACGCGCCTGGGGCGACGGTAGTCATCGTGCCGGAGAGCTATAGCACTAGAAGGTCACATCGCCCATCACGTACCCGAACGTCTCCGTCGAGCGATCGTCCCGGCAGCCGCCACGGATGCAGGTCATGCCGCGCGTAGGGACCATCACGCCGAAACCGGCCTGCGCGCCGAGGAGCTTGTTGTAGCGGTAGTTGACCACCAGATCTACCTCGGGGCCGAGCTGGATCACCCCGCCCGCGGGCGTGCTGAGCTTCTTGCCCATCCAGAAGTAATGGAAGTCGGCCCAGACGGTGAAGCCCTTGGCGGGCGAGACCTGCAGGCGGCCGCCGAGGTCCATCAGGCCCATGTTCGCCGTGTCCTTGGGCAGGTTCAGGAAGAAATCCATGTAGCCGTAGAACTTGTGGTTCGTGCCGTACAGCGTGTCGAAGGTCTTGAGCTTGTCGTCCTTGGCGTCGTCGTCGCCCGAGAGGTATTCGAACCAGCCCTGGATCATCGGGGCGAGCTTCACCGGGAGGGTGTAGCCGAGCTTCACCGCACCCATGAAGGCCGCGATGGTCTTCTGCGCGGCACCCTGGTCCTGCCAGCCGGTCTGGTAGAAGAACTCTCCGCTGTAGAAGAGTCCGGCGGCCGGCTCTCCCTCGAGGTAGGCCCCGAGCGTGAAGCGGTTGCGGGGGAGCGACCCGTTCCGATCGTAGATCAGCATGATCGACGGGCGCACCGCCTTGAGCTTGCCGTAGCGCAGCCAGACCGCGCCGAGGTCGATGTCCCCCGGGGTCCCGCGCACGGCGTTCCCCTTGTCGTCGGCCTGGTAGACGTCCTTCTCGCCGATGCGCGCCCAGAAGAGCTTGGTCGTGAGCCCCTTGTGCTCGGCGGTGAAGTTGATGGCGTTCAGCGCGCGCCCTTGATCCGTCCAGTTGCCGGCGCCGACGAGTCGCTCGTTGTCGAGGACGATCTCCTGCCGTCCGATGCGGAGCGCGAGCCCGAGCGGACAGCGCAGCTCGGCCCAGGCCTGGTGCATGTCGAAACCGTCGGACTTGTAGTCCCCTTGCGGGTCCAGCTCCTCGCCCCAGGTGCGCACGTCCTGGGCCTGGATCATCACGGAGGCCCACTCGAAGAGCTTGGCCTCGAGGCCGAGGCGCGCGCGGTGGGTCACCGCGTGATAGCCGGGGCCGGCCTTGAAGTCCTTGCCGCTATGCCCGATGAAGCGCGGCCGGTACTCGAGGTGCGGGATGAACTCCACCTTCTTGCCGAGCTTGATCGACAGCAGCGGCAGCTCGTCCGCGGCCCGACTTGCACCGGGTACCAAGAAAAGGGAGGCTACAACGATGAGCGCTGGCGTCCGTCGTCCACTCAGATACATTCTCTTTCTCCGCGTGATCCACAGGTGGGCGTGCGAGGTCACGCTATGCTCGTCGACCACTCGCACCTTGACCTGATCACACTTGATCCTTGATTCGAGTCAATTTTTTGGAAAACCGTGTCAATAAGGCCCGCTCTGAGGCCCACGCATGAAGTTCCTCTACCTGCGCTGGATGATCCGCACGGCGCTCGTCTGCTTCGTCCTCGGAACCCTGCTCGGGCTCACCATGTTTCTCGCGCATCGCGTGCCGGCGCTCGGCTGGGCGCACGCCTACCGGGGCGTGCACGTGCATCTCATTCTGGTGGGCGGCGTGATGCAGATGATCATGGGCGTGGCGCTGTGGATGTTCCCGCGGCGGAAGGACCCGCCGTACTGGCCCACCGCGGTGCAAGGCTGGAGTCTCTACGCGCTGCTCAACCTCGGCACGCTGCTCCGCAGCCTCTTCGGCGCCTATCACGCGAGCTCGCTTGCGAGCTATGTGCTCACGCTCGCCGGCACCTTGCTGCAGGTTGCGGCGCTGTTGTACTTTGTCGCGCTCGCCGCTCGACGCGTCCGCGGTCCTTCGCTCGACGTGGACCCCGGCAGAGCGTCCCGATCCGAGGAAGGATGACGCGCCCGCGTGAGCGAACATCGAGGAGGTCGAGCATGAAGGTAGCGGTCTTGGGACTCGCGGCGCTCGTGGCCTGCAGCAGCACGACGACGACCGCGCCGGATGGCGGCGGCAGCGCGGACCAGGGGGTATCGAAGCCGGTCTCGACGACCACGATCTTCGTGGCGGTGGAGGACCAGGGACAGGTCGCCGCGGTGGAGGCGAACAGCGGGAAGCTCCTCGGCAAGGCCTCGCTGCAGTACACGAGCCAGGACGGCCACCCCGTCGGAGTGCTCGTGCACAACGTGCAGGGCGCGCCCGATGGCAGGCTCGTCTGGGCCACGGGGAACATGAATCACGGAGGGGGCGGGCACACGGGGCACGAGAACGAGCCCGACCAGCTCGTCGGCATCGACCCCACGACCTACGCGGTGAAGAAGCGCATCCCGCTCGGCGTGATGGCGCACCTGGCGCACGTGGTGCTCGGCAACGGCAAGGCCTACGTCACCGCGACCGAGGCGAACGTGGTCTTCGAGGTAGACCTCGCGGCCGGGAGCATCCTGCGCAAGTTCGCGCTCCCGGCGAAGACGGGCCCGCACGGCGCGCGGCTGACCCCGGACGGCAAGCAGCTCGTCGTGGCGGGGATGACCGACGGCTCGATTCAGCTCGTGGACCTCGCCGACGGCAAGGTCACGACGGTCGACGTGGACGGGATCGCCGTGCAGGCCGCCGTCCTCCCCGACGGGAGCGCGGCCTTCGTCACGCTCTTCGACAAGAAACAGGTAGCGCGCCTCGATTTGAAGACCCGGGAGCTCAAGACCTTCGACCTGCCCTCCGGAGCGGTGGGTCCGCTCCAGCTCTACCCGACGGCGGACAGCAAGCAGCTCTGGGTGGCCGATCAAGGGGTCCTGAACGGCGCGCCGACGGGGGATTCGCTCTACCGGCTGAACGCGACGACGGGCGCGGTGGAGCTCACGGCGAAGGTGGGCAAGGGCCCGCACGGCGTGGTGGTCGAGGAGCACGGGTCGCGCGTCTGGATCACCAACATGGTGGACAGCACGCTGCAGAGCGTGGACGCGACGAGCGGCAAGGTGCTCTCCACGGTGGAGGTGGGGCCGAATCCGAACGGCGTGACCTGCCTGCACCCGACGGGTGCGATGCCCTGATGCACCCACGTTCACTCGCCGAACCAGGGCTCTCGACCTAGAACCATGGGCCGTCGATCGTCCACGCGGCGAGGCGGCCCCCCGGCGCCGCTCCCCACCGGGGGCGCTGCCGCGACGGAGCCTCCCGCCGACACGGCCTCCGCCCCGCTCCGCCTCAAGCTCGGCCTGCTCGCCCTCTCGGCCGCCACGCTCCTCCTGCAGGTCACCTGGACCCGCGTGCTCTCGGTCGCGCTCTGGTACCACTTCGCCTTCCTCGTGGTCAGCACGGCCATGCTCGGCTTCGGGCTCTCGGGGGTCCTGCTCACGTTGAGCTCGCGCCTCTCCGCCCTCGCCCCCGAGCGCGCGCTCCCCTGGCTCTGCGCGGGACAGGTCGCGAGCACGCTCGGCGGCTTCGCGCTCGCGAACCGCATCCCGTTCGCCCCCTTCTCGCTCCTCGGGGACCCGTGGCAGCTGCTCTACGCGCCGCTCTATCTCCTGTGCATCGCGCTCCCCTTCGTCTTCTCCGGGCTCGCCGCGGCGCTCCTGCTCAAGCGCTACGCCGCGCAGGCGGGCCGCATCTACTTCTACGACCTCGTCGGGGCCGCGCTCGGCTGCCTGCTCGTGATCGTGACCCTGCGCTTCGCCGGCGGCTCGGGGGCCATCGTGGCCAGCGCCGCGCTCGCGGCCGGCGCGACGGCCTTCTTCGCGGGGCGAGAGGGGCGCTATGCGGCCGTCGGGGCCCTGCTCCTGCTCTTCGCGGCGAGCCCCTACGCCGAGCGCGTGGTCCCGATCCGTATCTCGCAGAACAAGACCCTCGGGCCCGTGCCGGTGCAGGAGCTGCTCGAGAAGGGCGCCAGCCTCTACACCGGCTGGAACGCGATCTCGCGGGTGGACGTGATGCGCGCGCCGTGGGGGCGGCAGATCCTGATCGACGGCGGGACGGCGGTGACGCGCATGCCGCGCGTCGCGGGGCGGCCGACGGGGAAGGAAGGACTCGCCGACTTCCGCCAGCAGATCTTGCGGCCCGGGCAATCGGTGCTGGTGATCGGCTCGGGGGGCGGCTGGCACGTCGCGGCGGCGCTCCGCGCGGGGGCGCGGCGCGTGGTGGCGGTAGAGGTGAATCCGCTGATCAACGACCTCGTCGCGACGGAGATGGCGCGCTTCGTGGGGGACATCTTCAGCGACCCGCGGGTCGAGCTCCACACCGACGAGGCCCGAAGCTTCATCCGGCGGCGCGGCGAGCGCTTCGACGCGATCCTGGCCGGGCACACGATCAGCAACGCCGCCACCGCGTCGGGGGCGATGAGCCTGGCCGAGAACTACGTCGTCACGGTGGAGGCGCTGCGCGACTACCTCGCGCACCTGACCGAGCGCGGACGCCTCTGGATCAGCCGCCCCGAAGCGCAGCTCCCGCGGCTCGCCGCCACCGCCCGCGCGGCGCTCGAGGCGCACGGCGTGGCCGACTCGAGGCGCCACGTGCTGGCCTACGCGCTCGGCACCGAGCCGAGCTTCTTCAGCGTGCTCGTGGTGAGCCGCGCCCCGCTTTCTGCCGAGGAGGTGCGCGCGGACTCGACGATTCTGAACCGCTTCGGCCTGCGCGTGCTGCACCTGCCCGGGCTCGAGGCGGGACCGGGGATCTACCGCCAGCTCCTCGCCGCGGCCCCCGAGACGCTCGAACGCCTCTACGACGAGAGCGCGAAGCAGCTTCGCCCGGCCACCGACGACCGGCCCTTCTTCAACCAGCAGACGCGCTGGCGCGACCTCTCGCTCGCCACCTTCCGCAGCGTCTTCAGCCAGGCCGACCGCGCGCGCTGGGCGCTCGAGGATCAACCGGTGGGCGAGGTGGTGCTGCTGATCGTGCTCGCGCAGGCCGGGCTCCTCGCGCTGCTCCTCATCCTCCTCCCCTTGTGGATCGGCCGGCGCTACGGGCTCGCGGGGTCGGGCGCGCTCCTCGGCTACTTCTTCCTCCTCGGGCTCGGCTTCATCCTGGTGGAGATGGCGCTCATCCAGCGCTTCACGCTCTTCATCGGGCAGCCGGTGCACACCTTCGCCACGGTCGTCGGCGCGCTGCTCCTCTCGTCGGGGCTCGGCAGCCTGCTCAGCCAGCGCCTGGTGGGCTACCTCCCCGAGCTCCCGCGCCGGCTGGTGCTGATCCTCTGCCTCGCGGTGGCGCTGCTCCTGCTCGTGGCGCTTGGCAGCCCCGTGCTCCTGCGCGCCGCGCTGGGCCTTCCCCTCGCCGCACGCGTGGCTCTCTCGGCGCTGGTCATCTTCCCCGTCGGGCTGGTCCTCGGCATGCCCTTCCCGCTCGGCCTGCGCTACGCAGGACAGGCGCGCGCGCAGGTCATCCCGTGGGCCTGGGGCCTGAACGCCGTGGCCTCGGTGGTGGGTTCGGTGCTGGCGATCGTCCTCGCCACCGCGATCGGCTTCTCGGGGGTGGCGCTCGCCGCCGCGGCGGTGTATGCGATGGCCGTCGTGCCATGGCTCCGTCGGAGGGAAGGCTGATGTCCCGGGTCATCGTGATTGGAGGCGGGCTCTCGGGCCTGGCCACCGCGTTCGTGCTCCAGCGCCTGGCCGCGAAGGCGGGCCGCGAAGTTGACGTGACCGTGCTCGAGGCGGAGGGCCGCGCCGGCGGAAAGATCCGGACCGTGGCGCGGGACGGCTTCTCCTGCGAGGCGGGGCCGGCCGGGTTTCTCGACAAGGAGCCGCGCACCTTCGAGCTCTGCGAGGCGCTCGGCTTGAGCTCGGCGCTCCTTCCCGCCTCGGACGCCTTCGAGAACCGCTACCTCTTCGTGCGGGATCACCTGGAGCCGGTGCCGATGCACCCGGTGAAGCTCGCGCGCTCGCAGCTCCTCCCCTGGGCGGGGAAGCTCAGGCTCCTGGGCGAGCCCTTCGTCCCCCGGCGCAAGGAGCAGGGCGATGAGTCGATCGCGGGCTTCGTGCGGCGGCGCATCGGCCCCGAGGGGCTGCGCTGGCTCATCGACCCGATGCAGAGCGGGATCTACGCCGGTGACCCCGAGCGCCTGAGCGTGAGGAGCTGCTTCCCGCGGGTCGTGGAGGTCGAGGAGCAGTACGGCAGCCTCGTGCGCGGCATGGTACGGCTGCAGCTTCAGCGGCGACGCGAGCGGCGCGGCGCGAAGGGCGGCAAGCAAGGGGTCGCGGGCGCGGGACCGACGGGACGCCTCACGACTCTCGGCGCGGGGATGCAGCAGCTCACCGACGCGCTGACCGCCGCCCTCGGACCCGCCGTGCGCTGCGGCGTGCGCGTGACCCGCCTCGAACGGGTGGGACCGCGCTGGCAGGTGGGCGGCCCGGGACTCGCGCAGGCGCTCGAGGCCGAGCTGGTGATCCTGGCCGGGCCCGCCTACGCCGCGGCGGAGCTGCTCCACGCGCTCGAACCCACGCTGGCCGGCGAGCTCGCGGCGATCGAGTACGCCTCGCTGAACGTGGCCTGCCTCGGCTACCGGCGCGAGGACGTGCCGCACCCTCTCGACGGCTTCGGCTTCCTCGTGCCGCGCGGCCAGGGGATGCGCCTGCTCGGCGCGCTCTTCAGCTCGTCGATCTTTCCGCGCGAGGCCCCGAGCGGACAGGTGCTCCTGCGCGTGATGGTGGGTGGCGCACGCGACGGTGCCCTCGCCGCCCTCGACGACGACACGCTCCTCGGGCTCCTCCGCGAGGACCTCGCGCGGTCCATCGGCGTGCGAGCCGCGCCGAGCTTCGTGACCCTCTTCCGCTGGCCGCAGGCCATCCCGCAGTACAACGTGGGGCACGCGGCGCGACTCGAGCGACTCGACGCCCGCGTGGCGCAGCTGCCGGGCCTGCTTCTCACCGGCAACGCCTATCGCGGCATCGGCGTGAACGACTGCGCGCGCAACGCCTGGCCCGTCGCGGAGCGGGCGCTGGAGCTGCTGGCGAGGGCGTAGGGGCCAGTCGCGCGACGCGAGGGCCGTCGCTCGTGTCCCTTGAACCCTGGCCTTGTGACGAAGCGCGGCACCTGCGCGCTCCGGTCCGGGAGGTCTTCGACCTCGGGCACCCTCCCCCGCAGCAGGTACTGCTCGAGGACCCGGGAGAGCGCCCGCGGCTCGGCCCAGAAGTCGGCCACGTGCCCGTAGGAGGGGACCACGAGCTGCTGCACCGCGGAGTAACGCTCGACGAGCTCCTTGCGGGCGTTCTCCGGCGGGGTCGAGAAGTCCAGCGCGCCGCTCAGGATCAAGGTCGGCGTGGTCACGGCGAGCGGACGCGGCGCATCCCGATACGCGAGAAAGTCCGGGTCGTAGGGGGGCGCAAAGAGCAGCTCTCCGAGGGGCGAGCCGAAGCGTCCCGGCGACATCGCCGAGCGCGCCCGGTAGTCCGCGTCGGGCTGCCAGTCGGTGATGAGCCCCTTCCAGAAGAGGTCACCCCACTCGTCCATGATGCGCGGCAGCACGAGATTGTGGCCGAGCGACAACAGCGCGAGGCGGAAGGTGGAGTTCTTCTCGTGCGCGCGCGAGAAGGCGGTGAAGACCCGGCGCGCGGTGCTCCGATGGAAGAGCAGGAAGAAGGACATGATCCGGATCCGGTCGGGGTCGACGCGCAGGCCCCAGCTACGCTCCGGCAGCCCCATGAGCACCCGATGGAAGGCGGCCTCGAGCCCCGGCGTGCCCGTGACTCGCTCGTACGCGGCGAAGGCGGCCTCGAGGTCCGAGGAGGACCAGAAGAAGTGGCCCGGTGGATTGGCGCCGATGAGGACCGCGCGGACCACGGACTCCGGGTGACGCGAGAGATACTCGAGAGCGAGGCGCGTACCGTAGCTGTCCGCCACGAGGTGCACCTTCGGCACGCCCAGGGCCCGGCGGAGGTCCTCCGCGTCCTCGACCATGTCGGCCAGCTGGTAGCCCCTCAGGTCCAGCCCCTCCGCTTGCCAGCTTCGCACACAGTCGTCGAAGGCGCGGGCCATCCGGACCTTTCCTCCGTCGGAGAGGAGGTCTTGCGCTGTAAGCTGGTTCTTCAGCCCGTCGCACCGCAGCCGGGTGGACGAATCGATCCCCCGATAGCCGACCTCCACCACCGTGAAGGTACCGAGGAGCGCCTCGGGATAGCGGTGCTTCAAGTTGCTCATCCCCGGCCCTCCCGTGAAGTGGAGGAGGACCGGTCGCCCGTCGAGGGGCCCGAGCCGGCGGAAGCGCAGAGCGATGACGCGACTACCGGGCCGGCGGCGGTTCTCCGGCACCAAGAGCTCTCCCAGGTCCTTGTCCATCTTCACCCTCCCAAGGTTGGCGGCTCGGAGCTCGCGCTCCGAAAAAAGGCCCGGAGCGGCGCAGGAGGCGCTCAGGGTCGCGACTACCAGGGCTCCGGCGAGATACGCGCTGCGTTCCATGACGAGCTCCTTTCTCGCTGCAGGCTGCGTCGCTACCGGGGCCGGCGAGATTCCCCGCGCCGGCCACTACATATAGAACGTTCTATCTATCAATGCGTGGCAAATTTTTTTACTCCAGCTGCGGCAGCTTCGCGCACACCTTGGCCGTGAGCTCCTGGTACGCCGCCAGCTCCGAGGCGGTCAGCGCCCCACGGATCTCCTCGGCCAGCGCGCGAAAGGCGTCCTCCTGCGCACGCAGGACCTTGCGTCCTCGCGCGGTCAGCACCACGAAGCGGACCCGGTTGTCCCGCCCCGACGGCCGCTTCTCGACGTACCCCGCCCCCTCCAGCCGGTTCACGATCGACGTCGCCGTGGGCGAGGTGACCTCGAAATAGCTGGCCAGACTTCCGACCGTGGGACCGGGCAGCGCCCCGACCGCTTGCAAGTACTGGAACTGCTGCACGGTCAGGGCTGAGAGCTCGCTCCCCGCGCCCTTGGCCGATCGATGGGCCTGCAGACGCTGGCCGTAGCGCTCCGACACCAGCTTGACGAGTTCCCAGAGCTCGGTGGTCTTGGTCATATTAGTTAGATAGCTCTATCTTTTGTATCTGTCAAGAGACGAGGATATGGTTGAGTGCTGTCTACGGCGCCGAACACGGCGCTCAACCCGAGCACGCCACATGACGAACCCTGCCTCGCGCCTCGTTCGCCCGACCTCGCACCGGCTGCTGAGCCGCCTCCTCGAGACACCGGACCTCGTCTCGGCCGTTCAGGCGCTCCCGGCCCGCGCGCTCGGGCAGCTCATCGGGCACCTCGGCCTGGAAGACTCGGGCGAGCTCGTCGCTCTCGCCACCACCGAACAGCTCGTCCAGGTCTTCGATGACGAGCTCTGGCAGAAGGCGCGTCCGGGCGACGAGGAGCGCTTCGACAGCGACCGCTTCGCCCTCTGGCTCGAGGTCCTGCTCGAGGCGGGGGAAGAGCTGGCGGCACGCAAGCTCGCCGAGCTGCCCTTCGATCTGGTCACCCTCGGGCTTCACCGGCTGCTGCTCGTGCTCGACCTCGACGAGCTGCGCGGCGAGCTGAGCGACGAGAGTCCCGAAGTGGCGCTACTCGACAAGGCCCTCGACAGCCACCCCTACCACGAGCTTCTGGAGTTCCAGGTCATCGCCCGCCGGCACGACGGCTGGGACGCGCTCCTCGGGGTGCTGCTCGCTCTCGACCAGGAGCATCACGAGCTCCTCCGGCGCATCCTCACGCGCTGTAGCCACCTTTCGGCCGGTGACGTCGAGGCGCAGGGGGGTCTCTACGCGGTGCTCACCGCCGAGGAGACTCTCGAGACCGACGTGGCCGCCGAGCGCGAGGACCGTCGAGCGGAGCAGGGGTTCGTGGCCTCGCAGGCCGCGGCGAGCTTCCTCGCTCTGGCGCGGACCGCTCCCGCGACGGAGCGGGAGGCCCGAGAGCGCGACCCCGTGACGCGCGCGTACTTCCGCGAGCTACGGCGCGTGCCCGCGGAAGCGACGGCAGGGCAGAGCCCCTCGGTGAAGGGGCGGGGCCAAGCTACCGCGCCCGGGGCCCTCCTCGACCTCCTGCGCGAGGCGGAGGTCCTCGCGCCGGTACCGGTCGCGCCCCTGCTCGAGGCGCACATCGAACCGGGCGTGGCAGGAGACCCCGGCCCGTTTCGGGGGGCGCTTCGCGCGCTCTACGAACGAGACGCCGCGCTCCACGCCTCCCGGATGGAGGAGTTGGCCTACCTGGCCAACGTGCTCGTGGCGGGCTGCACGGTTGCCGGTCGTCCCTTCCGTCCCCTCGAGGCGGCCGAGGCGGCGGTGGCCATCTGCAACCTCGGGCTCGAGCTCCTCGAGGAGACGGAGGAGCGGCGAGACGCGACGCAAGCTCCCGCGCTCGCGTCGGTGGCGGCCGACGTGCTGTTTCGCCTCGGGTGGGCGCGGCTCCATCGGCTCGGCGAGGCCGCGGCGAGCTCCGTTGAGCGGCTGCTCGTGGCGCGGCAGGCCGCGCTCGCCGGAACGACCGAGGCGCGGCGGGTGGAGCGCGCGATAGCCGAGGTGCGCTCCGCCATGCGCGCGGGGAGGCCCTGGCGCGCCCGTCGCCAGCTCGCGACGCTGCAGGAGTCGCTCGACGAGACGCTCGACCCGGCCGATCTCGAGGCCCTGCGCGGGCTGCTCGAGGAATGCCCGCAGCGCGCGGGTGCGCTACGAACGGGCGCGGAGCGTCGCGAGCTTGCCTTCATCGCGCGTTGCGAGGAGCTCGAGCACGTATCCGCCTTTCTGGGCCGCCTCGCCCCGGAGGATGCTCGGCCCCCCCAGTCGTGACCGACGCGGAGCGCGTTTCATGAAGAGCACTCGACGCTCGGCGTCCATCGCACGCCTCTCTCTGTGCGGGCTTCTCTCCTTCGCCGACCTGCAGCCGCTCCTCCCCGGGGCGGCGCGCGGCGCTCCGAAAACGTCCGTCTACTCGGCCGACCTCGTGACGCGCCTCTGCCGCTACACGACGGCGAGCTCGAGTACCCCAGCGGTGGAGCTCGTGGTCTGGGGAGCGCTCAACAGCGCGGGAGACCAGGTCTTGGACCTCGCGATGAAGAACCTCGGCACGTCGAGGACCGCGGTGAGCGGCCTTGGCGACCGCGCCTCCTACTGGGAGCAGGGGTCCTCGAACAACGGCCTCGTGGCCCGCAAGGGCCCCTACGCGGTGGACGTGACGGCCTACGGCTTCGCGCCGCTGGTGAAGCAGGAGCTCCTCGATCCGCCGGTGCGCAAGGCGCTCGGCGCGGTCGCCCCGTAGCCTAGTCCCGTCGGCCGAAGAACTCCGGGTAGGTCAAGAGCAGCCCGATGGGGATGGCGCGTTCGAGCGGACGGACGAGCTGGTGGCCGGGTCGCTCCGGGTCGGGGCGGTACTGCACGCCCGCACCGGTTTGCGGGTCGGCGAGGACCGTGGACACCCAGAGCCCCTGCGCGTGCCGGACGATCTTGACCAGGTCACGTCCGTCGCGCGTCCTGACCTTGGTGGTGTTCGACGACTCGCCAGCTCCCCAGAAGCGGAGCCGGGTCGGCGTGTGGTGCTCGAAGGCCGCAAGCTGAAGCCGCGGGGCCTGACCCGGCTCGTCCACGAAGGTGTACGTCGCCTGCATCCCCTGGGGCGTGGTGCGCCGCACGCCGAGGAGGGTATCGAACGAACGTTCGGTTCCGCTGCGGCTCCAGGCCAGGCCCATGGCCCAGGCGAGGAGGACCGCGCCCTGGGGATCCGTACGGCGGAGCGTGGTTCCTCGGGGCGCTGCTCGGAGCTCCGTGGCCAGCTCGAGCACCGCGCGCGGCGCGCGATCGGGCGCCCGGGCCAGCGCGGCTGGTGCGGCTGGCCCGAGGAGCAAGGCCAGCGCGGACATACTCAGGGTGCAGGTCCATCGATGCGGTCTGGCTCGGCGCATGAGCGGTCCCTCCGTAGGCCCCGGCCGGCGCTGGAGCAAGCCGCGTTCCAACGATCGAAGGAGAACAACCTTCGAGGGTTAGCGACGGCTGCGCCCTTGCCGTAGCGACCCGCCCGCACGATTCCCGCGCACCCAAGGGGGCCAGAGGCCACAGGCCCGGGCCGGTGGCGGCCGGGTCAGCTGACCCCAGCACCGCGCGCCACCGGACGCTGCTCCATGCACGCAGCTACGTGGATCCACAGGTAGCGCCCGCACCGGAGGCCGTGTGGTTACAGGTACGAGCATTGCATCATTGCAGCGGAGGCCCACGAAGAAGGACCGATCCGATGCGCCAGGCTCAACGCTCACACTCGATCACTCTCGCCTTGCTCGTCGTCGCCCTTCCACTCCTCGGGATGGACCCCGCGCAGGCGAGCCGGAAGATCCCCGCGGCAGGCCCCGCGAGCACGACCTGGTGGACCCGCACGCGCATCCAGCTCGCGCGCATCTTTCTTCCTGCGGACAAGGCGCAGGCTCTCGAGCGGCGGCTCCTGCCACCGCCTCCGAAGGAGCGCTCGCGCTTCGCCGAGGCGGTGACCGACCTCATCGCGGCCCGACGCGCGCTGGCCACCTCAGACACCGACAAGGCCCTCGATCTCACCGAGCGCGTGCTCTGGCCCGCGATTCCCCTCGACCGCCCCCAGTCGGAACCCACCCTTCGACGGAAGGCGCTGAAGGTCGCACGCGCGGCGGCGGAGCAGGTCTTCGAGCTGCCGGCCGAGGTCCGAGGGCGAGGGGGCGAGGTGCGGCACAAGACCGAGGCCCAGCGCCTGCTCGCGGTGAAGACGCAGCTGGCGGCGGTCTACGCCGAGTACGTGCCGCTCATGCGGCGCCTCTCCGACCTGGAGTGGCACCCCTGGAACGGGGTCCGCGGCGAATCCTCGCGTGTGGACGTCCAGCGCATGCTCGTCTACCACCGGCTGCGTCGCGCCGTCACGGCCGCCAAGGGCCTCTACCCCAAGCTCCCCTGGGAGCTCTACATGCAGCAGGCGGGCTACGAGTTCCCGGCCCTCCCTGCGCAGCTCGCGAGCCGCACCGGCCCCGAGACGCGCTGGGGCGACCTCCTCTCGGGAGTCCCGCCCAAGCTACTCCGCTAAGGGCCCGACTCGCCAACCTCAAGGAGGCATGGTTCGTGCTTTACGTCTTCACCATCGCCACGGAGTGAGGTCTGTATGAGGAAAGCTGTCCGTGCGTCCCGATCCGGGGGCCGAACCCTCTCGACACGAAGCGTCGTCCTGGGGCTGCTGCTCTGCCCCGCACTCGTCGGGTGCGGCTCGAACGATCCCAGCTCCCCGTCGGAGAGCGCGCCAGCTCCGCTGCCGGGCCACAGAGAGAGGATGCAGAGCGTCGTGCGGTGCGGTGGCCAGGCCGACAACGCGCTCGCCGTGCTCGGTGCGGCCGTGAGCGCGGAGTACGCCAAGCTGGACGCGACGAAACAGGCGGAGCTCTGCCAAGGCATCAACGATGCCGCCGGATGGGATGTCCAGCAATGGGCCTTCGCGGAGAGCGGCATGGCCACCCAGGTCGCGAGCAACGAAGGCATGTGCGGCGAGGTCGGCACAGCCTCACAGGGAACGCTCACCGTCGGAGGAACCTGTCACTTTGCGGGCGAGGTGAACTACTTCCTCTGGGGCTACGTCAACGCCCTGTGCGGCAACTGGCTCTGGACGACGAAGGCGGGCGTGTCGGCCTGGATCAGGGTGAAGAATCAATTCAACAACGGTACCGATGCTCGCTATCTGAACGAGAGCGGCCGCACGAATTGGACCGAGGTCGGCTGGAAGGCCGCGAAGGGGCGGAATTGGAGCGTGCCTGCCGGCTCCGCTGGGTTTGCCTATCCCCCGTGCAATACCTCGATCACAGGCTCTCTGACCTGGGTGCTCGGCATCTACGACGGCGCGCATACGGCGATCTGGGGCACCCTCGACCCGACCTCGTCGCCGTCCGCCGCGCCGGCAGCGCCCGCAACGCCCGCCCCCAGCCCGACCCCCGCCGCGGCGCCGAGCAACCAGACCGACTGCGCCACGCTGAAGAGCGTGTGCAGCGGCAGCTGCATGTCCGCGGGCTGCTGCAAGGCGAAGAACGCCGAGTGCTACGGCAGCTTCTTCACCTGCTATCCGCCTACCCGCTGTCAGTGACCGCGACGATCGGCTATAGACGAGAGATGAGCACCGACCCCGGCGAGAAGAATGCCCCCGAGCGCAGCACGGCCTCGGGCTACCTGCACGGCTACACGGAAGGGGAACGCCAGCGCCTCCGGAGGCAGGCCCGCTTTCTGGAGCCGATGGTGCACGACCGCCTCCCCTTCCGGCGGCGCCGGCGGCTCATCGAGGTGGGCAGCGGCGTCGGGGCGCAGACGGAGATCCTCCTGCGCCACTTCCCCGAGCTGCACGTGACGGGCATCGAACGGAACCAGGAGCAGCTCGCGGAGGCGGAGCGCTTCCTGGCCGAGGTGCCCTGGGCGGCCGGGCGCTACCGCTTCACGCACGGCGACGCGATGCGCCTGACCTTCGAGCGCGAGACCTTCGACGCGGCCTTCCTCTGCTGGATCCTCGAGCACGTCTCCGACCCGGCGCGCGTGCTCTCCGAGGTGCGACGCGTGCTGGCCCCGGGCGCGGCGATCGTCGTCAACGAGGTGCTCAACGCGACCTTCTTCCTCTCGCCGTACAGCCCCCACACGCTGCGCTACTGGATGGCCTTCAACGACCGGCAGCTCGAGCTCGGCGGCGATCCCTTCGTGGGGGCCAAGCTCGGCAACCTGCTGCTCTCGGTGGGCTTCCAGCAGATCGAGACGGAGGTGAAGACCTTTCACCTCGACAACCGTTCGCCCGGCGAGCGCGCCGAGTTCCTCTCGTACTGGACGGATCTGCTGCTCTCGGGGGCGCCGGAGCTGGAGCGCGCGGGCCAGGTCTCGGCGGAGCTGGTGGCCGGAATGACGGCCGAGCTCGACCGCGTGGCCCACGAACCGCACAGCGTCTTCTTTTACAGCTTCATCCAGGCGCGCGCGCGCACCTAGCCCGCGCCCGCCGCGAAGCGCCGACGAACCGTCACAGATCCTCGGCCGACTTGAAAAGCTCGGCGTGAAAGTTCGCGCGCAGCGGCACGAGCGAGGCGTGGCGTGCCGGTCCTCCGAGCAGAACCCAGTCGTCGAAGGGCCGCGCCCGGGAGACCTCCACGTCGTCGTCTCCGAAGCGGACGCGCAGGACGGGGGCCGGTTTCGCGGGTGACTCGGCGGCTGCGGAGGGCGTGCGCAGCGTGCGCATTGGCGACGGCGAGAGCGGCAAGACGGGGGGCGACGCGAAGGCGGACCCTGTGGCGAACAGAACGAGCCCGGCGGCCGCGACGCGCTGCAGTGATCTCATGGGTGACCCTCCTTCGTGGGTGCGGGCCGAGGCCTTCACGGACGCGCCGACCGGCGGCGTACGAAGTCCTCGGGAGTGAAGAGCGGACGGAGCCGGGCGCGCGGGCTCACGATGATCACCTCGTCGGGCATCTCGTGCGTCTCCGGGCCACCGGCGCGCGGGGCCGCAACGGGCGCCTTCTGAGGGACGGGGCGGGCGCGACGCCGACGCTCCCGGCGGAGCAGCTCGCGCGAGCGGGAGGCCTCCTTGGTCGGCGCCAGCGCGCTCGCGGTCGCGATGCGCTCGACGGTCGCGGGCCTCCGGTGCGGCGGCGAGAGGACCGCGCGACGCTCCGTTCCTGCGACCGCTGCCTCCCGGGGCGCTACGACCGATTGCGGGCGGGCCGCGCGACGCACGAGGGCCCAGGTCCCCCCGGCGAGGCCCAGGGCCACGACGAAGGCTGCCGCCCAGGCCAGCGTGAAACCGCCCCACGGGGGGAATAAGGCGCGCGGGGGATCCTGCCAGGGACAGGCGCGCGAGGACGCCGCGAGCTGCCGCTCCACGAGCGCGCTCCCTTGCTGCCTGGCGAGGCGCAGCCAGGAGGCTCGCTCCGGCGTCTGCTCTCCCGGGGTCACGAGGACGGCGCGCGTCATGGGAGGTCTCCCGGGCACGGGCGCGCGGGCCACATCAGGGGAGCGAAGCCCAGGCGCTCGAGCTCTTCCTTCAGCCGCGCACGTCCGCGACGGACGCGCGACGCGGCGGTGTGGAGCGGGACCTCGAGCTCTGCGGCGAGCTCGTCGAGCGTCAGCCCCTCCAGCTCGAAGAGGACCACCGCCTCGCGTAGCCTGGGCGAGAGCCGACCGAGCGCACGGTGAACCGCTTCGAGGTCGGGGTAGCTCTCGGCCCCGCGCAGGCCCGCATCGGGGACCTCGGCCTCGGTCTCGGGCCGCTCCCAGAGGCGCCAGAACGGTTGCTGGCGGCGGTAGGCGGTGTGGGCCTGATTCGTGGCGATGCGCAGGACCCAATGCAGGAAGGACCCCTCGCCCCGATAGCGCGGCAACGCACGCAGCGCGCAGATGAAGGTCTCCTGGGCCAGATCTGCGACGGGAAGCCGCGTGCCCCCGAGCAACGTCAGGCGCCGCACGACGGCGGGATGGTAGCGGCGGAAGAGCTCCTCGAAGGCCTCGCGTCCTCCGTGCCGGGCCAGCTCGACCAGCTCGTGCGACGGCAGAGCGGACCCCGCATCCGTGGGAGCGAGCTCTCCGGCCCGCGCGCCGCGCACCTCGTCGTCGGTCAACCGGGGCCCTTTCACACGTCGCTCCTTGGGCGCAGCTCGTGATACGGCCGCGGTGGAGCTTCCGTGCCCTCCGGCGGCGTCCCTGTTAGATGGACGCGGCCCCCCCAGTCCTTTGTCCCTCTTTTGGGAAAATTCTACGGGCCGACGAGGTACGCGGGCGGAGTGGTCAGATTGGCGTCTGCCCCGGGGCACGCCGTGCCGTTGAGCGTCGTGCAGCCGATCCGGATGCGGCCGACGCCCCCGGCGCCGCCCCCCTTGCACCCTCCGGGGCCTCCCTTCGCGGTGATCTTGCCGGCCGTGATCTTGACGGTCCTGGCCGCGAGGTAGACGCTGCCCCCCGCACCGCCGCCCCCCGAGCCGGAGCCGTTCGCGGAGCCGCAGTTCGCGTTGTCACCGCCCACCTGGCCGCTCGCATCCGTGGCACCGTCGATCGCGAGCTCGTCGGCGAAGAGCAGGAGCAGGCCCCCGCCCCGCCCGTTGGCGACGATCGTACCGGGACCGTTCGTGCCTCCGGCGCCCGCGCCACCGCCCGCACCCAGATAGACCTGGCTCAGCGCCGGCTGCCCGTAGACCAGCCCGGCGAGGCCTCCCTGCTGCTGCGTCCCGTTGTGCTGCCCGTCTTGCCCTGCCCCGCCGTAGCTCGCCCCTCCGCCACCCGCACCGAGCTGCTGCGTCGCGCAGGAGTACACGTTGCAGTTCGAGAGCCCGCCGCCGCCGCCCCCCCCATTCGGGGCCTTCGTCGGGGTGGTCGTCCACGGGCAGCTATAGGGCAGCATCGGGAAGGCGGACTCGCCCGGCACCCCCGTCACGCCGTTGCAGTTCACGCCGAGCGAGCGATAGCCGCGCGCGCCGAGGGTGAGCTTGCCCGCGGCGTCCACGACGAGCTTGCCCGTGGCCCGGAGCACGATCAGCCCGAGTCCCCCCACCGTGCCATTCCAGGCCTTCGCCGTGAGCTCGCCTTTGATCGTGACCGAGGCGTAGCGCGGGACCCGCACGAGGAAGACCTTCTGCCCGGTGAGATCGGCGTTCGCGCTCGCCTTGCCGTAGCTCTTCGCGACCGCCGCCTTCAGCGTCACCACGGCGCCGCTCACCGACGCCACCTCGACGAGCTCCCAGTTCCCGACCGAGGTCACGTCCGTCGCCGAGCCCTGCAGGTTGATGAGGAGCGCTTCCTGCCCCGCCGCGAAGCCGCTCGCCGGCGCCAGCGTGAGCTGCGCCCCGCTGATCCCCGTTACCTGGCCCGCGGTGGAGAGGTCCTCGAAGGTGCGCGACACGCCGCTCGCCACCTCGAGCACGCCGTCGCAGCGGCCTCCGGTGCAGCTACCGCTCTTGCAGTCCCTGGGGGCGACGCACTTCCTCTGCTCGTCGCAGGGACCACAGCTCGCCCCGCCGCAGTCCACGTCGGTCTCGGTGCCGTTCTGGAGCTTGTCGCCGCAGGCTCCTGCGTCGGCGACGGGCCCATCCGCTCGCGCGCGGTCAGGTAGGCCCGCGTCCGCGGACGGTGCGTCGGCCGTCGGCGCGTCGCTACGCGGTCCGGTGTCCCGAAAGACCGACGGACCATCAGGCGCCGCGTCGGCAACCCCCGACTCGGGCTCGTTCAAGACGACTACCGCCGGATTACATCCGCTCCCTCTGCACAGCACGAGGATCCCCAGAAGACCGAACACCGTAGACCAACCACGCATGGCGCGCCCCTCCGGCTTCGTAGATGGATGGCCGGGATCGTAGCACCGGCCGTCGTCGCGACGAACGCGTGCGCGCTCGACGAGAGCGTCAACTCGACTCGGCCCGCCTTGAGCCGTCTTCTCGGCCGTGGTAGCGTCTTAGCTGTGAAAACAAGAAAAATCAGCACCTTGGACCCTGCGCGCCGCTGAATGCCCTCCTCGCGCAGGAGCCTCGGCAAGTACGCGCTCGTGCGCCGTCTGGGCGGCGGCGGGATGGGGGAGGTGCATCTGGCCACGCTCGAGGGGGCGGCCGGCTTCCGCCGGGAGGTGGCCATCAAGGTGATCCAGCCCGGGGTAGCCGCCACCCCGCGCTTCATCGAGCTCTTCCTGCGCGAGGGAAGAGTGCTCGCCTCGCTCAACCACCGGGGGATCGTCAACGTCTTCGAGCTCGACCTGGACGACGGCCGTCCTTATCTCGTCATGGAGTACCTGCGGGGGATCGACCTCAAGCTCTGGCTGAAGCGCGCAGGGGGTCGGCTCCCTTGGCTCGCGGCGGCCTATGTCTGCGCCGAGGTCGCCCGCGCCCTGGCCGCGGCGCACGAGCTGCGCCACCCCGAGGCCCCTCAGGGGATCGCGCATGGCGACCTGTCGCCCTCGAACGTCATGCTCTGCGTCGACGGTGCCGTGAAGCTCTTCGACTTCGGACTGGCGCGCGCGGCCGGGGTCGAGACATCGACCTCCGGCGTCGAGGGAAAGCTTCCCTATCTCGCGCCGGAGCTGCACGTCGGGGTGCCTCACGACGCGAGCACCGACCTCTACTCGCTCGGCGTGATGACCTACGAGTGCCTCACGGGAAAGCAACCGTTCAAGGGGCGCAACGACCTCGAGACCCTGAACCTCGTGCTCCACGGAGAGGTCCGCCCGCCGCGAGAGCACGAGCCCTTCGTGCCCCGAGCGCTCAGCGACCTCGTGATGCAGGCGCTCTCGCGCGACCGCAGCCTGCGCCCCAGCTCGGCGCGCCGGATGGCGGAGGCCGTCGAAGAGGTGCTCGACGGACGGTTCGGCGCCGCGGACCTCGCGACGACGCTCTCCGCCGCGGGGATCCCAGCCGCCGCCGAGGAGCCGGAGGGCGACGACCTCGCGACGGTGGCCGACGGCCCGCGCGCCCGCCGCGTCCGCGGCAGCGACGACGTCGAGCAGGCCAAGGTGTCGAAATCCACGCCGCGGCGACGGCGGTGGGTGGTCCTCGCCGCCTCGGCGGGCACGCTCTTCCTCGTTGGGGGCGCCGGGATCGTGTGGACCACCCGATCGCGTCCCGCCTTGGACGGGCGCCCCACGCGGAGCGTCGCCGCCGTCGCGAGCGAGCGCGCCGAGGCGGACGCCGCCCCTCGCCCCGAACGGGCGGAGGCACGCGGCGCGGCCGATGGCGGAGAGGCCCCGCGCTCGCCCCGGGCTCGCCCTAAGGTCGGCAAGCCTCGGCGAGCGAAGCGGCCCAGCGCGACAACGAAGGCGAAGGAGCCGAGCGGCGAAGGGATCGGCCCCGGCTTTCTCGCCGACCCGTTCCGGCGAAGACGATGATCATGCGCTGCGCCTTCCACCAAGGAACTCCGAGCGGGCCGACGACCCGAAGCCCGCGGGTCAGGTCATCGCTGCTCGTCCCGCTGCTCGCCATCTTGGCCCTGGCCACGAGCGTTCAAGGCCAGGCTCGCGCCGACTCGGCCGCTCGCGCGCGACGGCACCATCAAGAGGGCGTGAGCTTCTTTCAGGCGGGAAGGCTCCGGGAGGCCCTCGAGGCGTTCAAGGCCGGCTACGCGTTGAGCTCGCGTCCGGAGTTCTTGCTCAACCTCGCGCAGTGCCACCGCGCGCTCGGCCAGCCGAAGGAGGCGATCAGCCACCTCGAGACCTTCCTGCGCAAGGCTCCGGCGCACCCCCTCCGCCGCGCCGTCGAGCAAACGCTCGCCCAGCTCAGACAAGCGACCGGTTCCTCCGAGGGGGAGTCAGCCCCTCCTGCGAAGCCTGGCCCGAGCGAGCGGGCCCCCGTCGAGCCAGCTCCATCGAGGCAGCCCGTGGTGAAGACGCCCACGGCTCCCCGCCTGGCGCAGCCCTCACCGACTCCGCTCACGCATCCTCCCGTCGCGCCTGCGCCGCCCCGGCGCCGCTCCACCGCCTGGAAATGGATCGTGGGCTTCGGCGGCGCCGTGCTCGTGGTCGGCGCGGGCGTGACGGCCGTGTACTTCGGCACGCGAGGCAACCCACCGGCGAGCCTCGGCACGCTGCACTTGCCGCGGCCCTGACGTGCGCCGTCGCGTCGAGTCGCCTCGTGCCCCGTTCAGATGAGGCCGTGCTTGCGCAGGAGCCGCTTGAGCTGGGTGCGCTCGAGCCCCGAGGCGGCCGAGGCCTGCCGGATGTTGCCTCCGTGCTCCTCGAGCAGCCGCGAGAGGTAGTCGCACTCGAACCGGTTGATCGTCTCCTGCTTCAGATCCTGAAAGCGCGCGCCTCCGGCCCCGCCCGCATCGCCCGGCTCCGCTGGGCCGAGCTCGAGCACGAGGTCGCAGAAGCGCGCGCCTCGCCCGGCGCGCACCACCGCCCGCTCGAGGACGTTGCGGAGCTCCCGCACGTTTCCCGGGAAGGGGTGCGACTGGAGCTGCGCGAGCACCGGACCGTCGATCGGCCCGGGGTCCGTCAGACCCAGGTCCTGAAGCAACTCCGTGCAGAGCTCTGGCAGATCGGCCCGCCGCGTGCGCAGCGGCGGCAGCCGGATGGGCAGCACCTGCAGGCGGTAGTAGAGGTCCCGCCGGAAGGTCCCGCGCAGCACCTCCGAGGCGAGGTCTCGGTTCGTCGCGGCGACGAGCCGCACGTCCACCGGTCGCGCGACCGCCGAGCCGAGAGGCGTCACGGTTCGAGCCTCGCAAACGCGCAGCAGGGTGGCCTGGACCTCGAGGGGAAGCTCGCCGATCTCGTCGAGGAAGACCGTCCCCCCGTCCGCGCGCTCGAAGACGCCCGCGTGGTCCTCGGTCGCGCCGGTGAAAGCGCCCTTCAGGTGGCCAAAGAGTCGACTCGGTAGAAGGGCCGTGCTGACCACGCCGCCGTCGAAGACCTCGAAGGGGCCGCCACGACGCGCACTCTCGTCGTGCAGCGCGCGGGCGGCGAGCTCCTTGCCCGTGCCGGTCTCGCCCTGGAGGAGCACCGTCACGTCCGCGGCCGCGGCGCGCTCGAGCAACGCGAAGGCCCGCCGCATGGGGACGCTCTGCCCAACGAGTCGGCCGAAGCGCTCGCGCGAGCTCGGGTCGAGGTTGGTCGTCTCTCCCGGCGCTTCGAGCACGACGTGGGTGTGCCCGAGCTGGAGGATCGCCCCCGCCGGCACGGCGATCTCGTTCACGCGTGCCCCTTCGAAGTACGTGCCGTTTCGACTGCCGAGGTCGCGCACCAGGAAGCCGCGCGCGCCGAGCCGGACCTCGCAGTGCCGGTGGGAGACGCGATCGTCGGGGAGCCTGAGGTCGCACGCGGGCGCGCTCCCGAGCACCCGCGGTTCCTTGTCGATCACGAGCCGCCGACCGCCGTCGGCGCCGTCGAGGATCCGGACGCGACCTTCGGTCAGCCGCGGCAGAAGCGACGGGAGGCCCAGGCTCCTGGTCCGAGTGTCCGACGACATCGCGTGAAACGAATCTAGCATGGGCGGCGCGCTCGACCAACGGCGCCCGGCGCGGCGCCACACGCGGTTGACAACGGCGAGGCCGACGCGGACGCTACGAAGTACGGATGTCGCGTCTCGATCCTCACAGGTGTCCTTCATGAAGGCCTCGCGGGCGCGGGCCCTATTTCTCTATGAGCTTATTATCCTCCCGTTAGCCGGCTATTCGGGCGGCTGCGGCGACGCGCGCGGTCTCTGGCTAGAGCTCTCGAGCACCATTATCCCGCTCGAACGCCTGACCTTTACCGTAATAGGCACGAAGGCCGCGTTGGTTCGCCAGGTGCCGATCCCCGAGGACGGCAGCGCCCCCGTCTTGCCCGGCCGGGTGCTGCTCGACGGCGGCGACCGTCGGGAGAGGGTCCGCCTCCTCGCCTACGGTTGGCGCGGCGCCACCCTCGTGGCCTTCGGCGGCCGCGAGCTGGAGCTTCTACCGGGCCTCGATGCGACGGTCCCGCTCGAGCTCGGCGCGCCGCTCGCCGACGCCGACGGCGATCTCGTCCCGGACCGCTGGGATGGCTGTCCCAAGGTGGCCGATCCAGCGCAGCAGGACCAGAACGCCGACGGCAAGACGGACGCCTGCGACGCACCCGTCGGGCCGGGGGCCTGCCCCGGCAACCTCGCCGCGAACGGCGACTTCGAAACCGACGTCTCCGGCTGGTGGTCGAACGGCGGCGAGATCACGCGCGTCGAGGGCGGCCTGACCGGAAAGTTCGCGGGCCGGACCTGCAAGCTCCCCTCGGGTTCCCCGAAGCTCTTCACCATCTCGGACAGCCCGGACACGGTGAAGAGCCCCCGGCAGGGCGAAACCTATCGCGTGGAGGCCTGGGTGCGCTCGCCGGCGGGCCCGCAGGAGGTCGTGCCGGTCATGAGGGAGCGGTCCCCCTCGGGCAACCACGTCGGCCAGAGCAAGGCGCAGGGGCTGCTCGCCGGCCCGACCTGGGGCAAGGTCTCGACGACCTACACGATCCTGGAAGCCGGGTCGGCCGGGCTCGAGGTCTACTTCAGCGCGCGCGATGCCCCCGACGGCCGCTGCTTCGACCTGGACGCGGTGTGCGTCGTGCGCGGCCCGTGACGCCTTCGCCTGGGGCTGCCCCGGAGGCAAGCTTGCCCCCGCCCCTCGCACCGGCCTCACGCCAAGCCGCTGAAATCCGATGAAGCCGCCGCGGGCACGTGCATTGCTCTAGCTCTCCTCACCCTTCGAGGAGCAGCCCGCATGTACCGATCGTTCGCTAGGCTCTCGGTGATCGCCGCGCTGTCGCTCGCTGGCCCGGGATGCGCACCCGAGGTCGACGAGAGCGACAGCTACGAGCCCGTCCAGCAGCAGGTGAGCGCCTACGCACTGGGCAGCGACCCGGCGCTCGTCGCCGTTGCCGACGCCAAGGTCTCGTCGGCCTACCCGGCAAGCAACTACGGCAGCGGCCCCAGCCTGCGGGTCCGCCAGGCGAGCAGCGCCCATCGCAGCTACGTGAAGTTCGAGGTGGGCGAGCTGCCTGCCGGCGTGCGCGCGGTCCGTCTCGCGCTCTTCGTGCTCGACGCCAGCCCTGACGGGGGAGCGCTCTTCGTGGTGCCGAGCACCTGGTCCGAGGGCTCCATCAGCTGGAGCAACGCCCCAGCGCTCCCATCGAGCGCCGTGGGGAGCTTCGGACCTGTGTCGGAGGGGACCTGGGTCGAGGTGGACGTGACGCGCGTCGTGACGGGGCGGGGCACCTATAGCTTCGCCATCGCCAGCCACTCCTCGAACAGCGCCTACTACAGCAGCCGCGAGGGAGCCCACGCGCCGCGGCTGGTCTTTTCCTCGCTGAGCATGGTGGACGCGGGCTCGGCGCCGAGCCTCGATGCGGGAGCGCCTTCCTCCGATCACGGCGCGACGCCCCCACCTCCGACGCCGGATCACGGCGTGACACCTCCTCCCCCGTCGACGGACCAGGGCGTGTCCCCGCCACCACCGCCACCAGCGTCGACGGGCGGGATCGGGCCGATCTCGCTCGCCTACCGGCAGGGCGGGCTCTGGCTGACTCCTGCGGAGATCCTGCAGATCCCGACCACCAACGCGTCGTGGAGCAGCCTCGTCACCTGGGCGGGCAGCCCGATGGACATCGTCAAGGACCTGACCTGGACCGCGGGCGGGGCCGGCTCCTACGACTGCAAGTCCACGCGAGCCATGTTCGCGCGGGCCATCGTCGGTCTGCGCACGAGCAACCAGACCATGCTCGCGCAGCTCCGCGCCGAGCTCGACCGCGTGCCGGAGGCCGTGCGCCAGGCGATCGACGTGCAGAAGAACGACGACATCAAGTGGGCCCAGCGCAACCTTCCGCTCATCGCCGTCTCGGCGAACCTCATCGACTACCGCCCGACCGCCTTGCGGAGCGCGCTCCATCGGGCCGTGCGTGTCTACGTCTTCCCCGAGGGCGTCACCGTCGAGCAGGCCGCCCTTCTCCACCTGCCGAACAAGCCGGCGCACGGCCGCTGGTCGCTCATGTCCACGGCCTACCTCAACGAGGACTTCGCCGCGGTGAACGCCGTCGTGAAGGCCCACGCCAAGGCGATGGGCGAGCCCACCTGGGGCGGCGCGAAGACCAACCACGTCTTCAAGCTCACCGGCCTGGGCTCGGGCGACAACTGGCAGACGCTCCAGCCGGGCGGCAAGAGCGATCCGATCGGCATCATGCCTGCGGGGGTGAGCTACCAGGGTCACGGCGTGGGTGGGCTCTACCTGGCCGACCAGTACCGCGCGACCAACGGCCCCGAGTGGCCGCCCACCTACACGAACTACAGCTACGAAGGGCTCGGGCCGCACATCGCCGTGGCCTGGTCCGCCGACCACCTGGGCTTCAGGAACGTCTTCGCCCTCGGCAACTACGCCCTGCTACGCGCGCTCCTCTTCGCCTATTCCTCGCACGACGGCAAGCAGAGCTGGCCCCCGTCGGGTAACGACGTCTGGCAGGTGGCCGCGGTGATGACCTGGGCCAAGCCCGTCTTCGGCAACACCCTCCCCGATAGCCTGAAACCCGAGCCCGGCGCGGCCGTCCCCTGGCCGCTCCCCGTGAGCGCCTCCGGCGATCCCGGCCGCAGCATGGGCTTCATGTACGCCACGCACTACGCGCGGCTCGTCCGGTAGGCGCGCCCACCTTGGCCGCAATCCATCCCGTCAGGGGGTGTCCATGGCCGATCCCGACGTCGCGGCGCCCGCCACGCGTTTGGGCCCGAGCCGGTCGAGCAGCGCCAAGAGGCCATCCAGGATCGTGAGCGGATGGGGCGGGCAGCCGGGGATGAAGAGGTCCACCGGGACCACCGCGCCCGCGCCATCGTGCTGCTCCGCGTGCCCCGCGTAGGGGCCTCCGGAGATGGCACAGGCGCCGACCGCGATGACGATCTTCGGGGGGGGCACCGCGTCGTAGGTCTTCTGCAGGGCGAGCTTCATGTTCTCGGTGACCGGACCGGTGATGAGCAGCCCGTCGGCGTGGCGGGGCGAGGCCACGACCTGGATGCCAAAGCGCCCGAGGTCGAAGACGACGGTGCTGAGCACGTTGACGTCCGCCTCGCAGGCGTTACAGCCCCCCGCACTCACCTGCCGGAGCTTCAGCGAACGGCGAAAGAGGCGGAGCATCTTGGCGTCGAGGGCCTGGGCCCGCTCGAGCACGGCCCCGCGCAGGACGAGCTCCTCGCGCCGCCGCGCGGCCATCCGATGCTCGGTCGTGTAACGGATCGCTCCTTCCGGGCACGCGCTCACGCACTCCTGGCAGAAGAGACAGCGGCCGAGGTCGAGCCCCAGCCCCTGGTCGTCGACGCGCACCGCGTCGGTCGGGCAGGCTTCCACGCAGGCTTGGCAACCACTGGGACAGCGGGTCGGATCGACGACGGGATGTCCGCGAAGGCGGTCGGGGAGCGCCGGCGCCGCGACGGGGTAGGCCGCCGTGCGGTGGCCCTGCTTCAGGCGACTGAAAAGGATGCGCCACATCTGGTCACCTAGAGGTCGTGTCCGCAGTACGACAAGTTGAAGCTCTTGTTGCAGAGCGGGAAGTCCGAGATCTGCTGGTCCCGGAGCGCCATGGCGAGCCCGGTCCAGTTATGGAACGAAGGATCTATTACCTTGTAGGCGGCGAACCGGCCGAGCTCGTCCGTCAACGCAACGTGGCAGATCTCGCCCCGCCACCCCTCGACCAGCGAGACCGCGAGGCACTCTGGCGCCAGGGCCGGGCATTCCCGCCGTGCCGCGCCTGCCGGCAGCTCGCGCAGCTGGGAGCGCACGTAATCGATCGATCGTTCTATTTCGAGCCACCGCACGTACGCGCGGGCGAAGACGTCGCCGGATTCGGCCACCGAGAGCGGGATATGCACCAGCTGGAAGATCCCCGTCGGGTGCGTCTTGCGCACGTCTCGCCGCAAGCCGCTCGCACGCGCCGCGGGCCCGACGAGCCCCAGCTTTGCGGCGAGCTCCGCCGTCACGTGGCCCGTATCCTCGAAGCGCGCCATCACCGTGGGCGCTCCCCAGAGGAGCTGCGCCGCGTTCCGGACATCGCGAGCCGCCGCCTCGAGCCGCCTCCCGAGCTCGGCGGTGCGCGCGTCGTCCACGTCGAAGGCCACCCCACCCGGGCGAACGAGGCCGCGCCCGAAGCGGCTGCCGCACAGGAGAGCCGTCATGTTGAGGAAGTCGCCCCGCAGGCGACCGCAGTACGAAGCGGTGGGCAAGAACCCCACGTCGCCCGCCAGCGCGCCGAGATCGCCCGTGTGATTCGCGAGCCGCTCGAGCTCGAGGGCGATCCCGCGGAGCGCGTAGGCCCGCGGGGTGGCGCGCCGCCCGCCGAGCGCCTCGAGGAGCTGGCAGTACGCCGTCGCGTGGCCGACGCTCGTGTCGCCGGCGAGCGTCTCCATGTAATGGATGGTTCGCTTCTCGGGGCCGCCCACGAGCTTGCGCTCGAGGCCACGATGCTGATACCCGAGCGAGATCTCGAGGTGGTAGACGTGCTCGCCGTGGCACTGGAAGCGGAAGTGCCCGGGCTCGATCACGCCGGCGTGCACCGGGCCGACCGCCACCTCGTGGATCTCCTCCCCTTCCACCCGGAAGAAGTCCGTCACGCCGACGACGGGAGCGGCCTCGCGAGTGCGGTCCCAGGCGTCGTGCCCCGGACGGTAGCTCGGGTGGAAGCGCACCGGCTTGAGCCACGGATGCCCCGTCGGCACCACGCCCCACTGCTCGGCGAGCTCGCGCTCGAAGAGGTGCACCTCGTGGCACTCGGGCGTCATGGACGGAAAGGCGTCCTCGGTGAGCGCGGCCGAGGCGCACTCGAGCAGTCCGGCGTCGTCGTCCGCGAGCACCGCATAGAGGGCGAGCCCAGCTGCCTCAGGCACCCCGAAAAGCGCGCTCACGCGGCGGCCGCGACTCCGAGCACCGAGCACCGCCTCGCGAAAGGCGCCGAGCTCGAGGCGTGGAAGTTCCGCCCGAGGTAGGACGTCGCCGTTGGCCACGGTCCGGAAGGGGGCGGTCATCGTCCCGTCTCCACCAGGTTCGCGGCGTCCCTGAGCGCCGCGTCCAGGCCCGGAGGCACCCAGACGCCGAGGACCACCACCGCGATGAGCAGGATCAGCGCGGGACCCACGGTGCCGATGCTGTCGCGAAAGCCCGTGTCGGGCAGGTCCTCGCGCGGCGTCCCCTGCACCACCGCTAGCACGGTGCCACCCATCCCCACGAAGACGACGAAGAGCAGCCCCAGAAAGGCCGCAGCGACGCCGTAGCGCCCGGCGGCGAAGGCTCCCCTGAGAATGGTGAACTCGCTCAAGAAGGGGCCGAAGGGGGGCGAGCCCGTCACCGCGAAGAAGCCGGCGAGAAAGAGCGCGGCCGACGCCGGAACGCGGCGCAGCGCCCCCCCCACCGTGTCGGTCGTCTTGGTGCCGTAGGCCCGATGGATGTTCGCCGCCGCGATGAACATCACCCCCTTCGTCAGGGCGTTGTTCACGAGGTGGAGCATGGCGCCAAACGCGGCGAGTCCGCCGATCCCGATGCCCAGCACCAGGATGCCCATGTGCTCCACGCTCGAGTAGGCGAGCATCCGCTTGTAGTCGCGCTGTCGCGCCATGAAGACCCCCGCCACGGCCATGGAGAGGAGGCCGATCACCACCATCAGCTCGCGAGCGAAGGCGCCCTCGCCGGCAGCCGAGCAGACCTGGTAGAAGCGCAGAAGGGCGAGGAACGCGCAGGTGGTCAGGCCACCGGCGAGGAGCGCTCCCACGAGCCCGGGCGCCTCGCCGTACGCGTCCGGCTTCCAGGTGTGCATGGGCGCGAGCCCCATCTTCGTGCCGTACCCGACGAAGAGCACGATGAACGCGGTGTGGAGCCACGGCCGCGAGAGCATCGGCGCCTGCTGCACCAGATCGTCGATGAGCAGCGAGCCGCGTAGACCCGCGTGAAGCGCCGCGTAGGCGAGGAAGAACGACCCGAGCAGCGCGAGCGCGATGCCGACGCCACCGACGACGAGATACTTCCAGGTCGCCTCGAGCGAGCGCGCGTTCTGGTTGAAGAGGAGAAGCGGCGCCGAGGCGAGCGTATTGGCCTCCAGCGCCACCCACATGAGCCCCATGTGGTGCGAGATGGTGATGAGCGTCATCATCGAGAGGAAGGCGAGCAGCGCGCCGCAGAAGAGCCTATTGGGACGCTCGGCGCGCAGACCCAGGTAGGTCGGCACGTAGAGCGAGCAGGCGAAGAACAGCGTGGACACGAGGGGCAGCGCCACGCGGCCGAGCTTGTCGAGGACGATCCAGCCGTCGAAGGCGGAGATGGGGCCGACTCCGCGCAGCGCCACGATCGTGAGCCCGAGGTGGACGGCGGCGCCGAGGGGCACGAGCCACGGCCGGACGCGGGGCGACGGCACGACGAACGCGGCCAGCGCGAAGAGCAGCGGTGCGAGGAAGAGCGCGATGGCCATCGATCATTCCTTCAGCGTGTCGAGCCGCGCCACGTCGAGCGAGGCGAACTCGCGGCTGATGTGGTTGATCACGACCCCGATGACGAAGATCGCGACGAGCAGGTCGAGCAGCACGCCGACCTCGACGAGCGACGGCATAGCGTCGTGGAGGGTCAGCCCCATGATGAAGATGCCGTTCTCGAGCACCAGGTAGCCCACGACCTGCGTGATGGCCTCGCGCCGCGTGGACATGATCAGAAAGCCGGTGAGCACGGTGGCGAGCGACGCCGGCACGAGGAGCACGTCCTGATGTTCGGCAGCCAGGGGCAGCCGGTCGGCGAAGAGGACCGCCGCTCCGGTCGCCACGGCCCCGAGGACGAGCGAGGTCACGAAGCTGACGTAGGGCTCGATCTCCCGCCGGATCGCGATGTCCCGCAGCGCGCGATGAAGCATCGCCGGAATGAGCAGGCCTTTGATCGCGATCGCGGCCGCACCAACGACGAGCGGGCGCGCGGAGAAGCTGCCGTGCACGAAGACCGTGAGCGCTCCCAGCAGCGCCCCCTGCATCGCCGAGGCGTTGATCGCCGAGCGCAGGCGGCTCGTCCCGAGGACGAGGAAATTCAGCATCAGGATCGAGACCAGGAGGGGATCGACCGCAGCAAACATCCGTCACCTCACCAGTAGAACCGCGCCGAAGGCCGAGATCAGGCACGCGGCGACGAGAAGACTCGGCACTTGCGGCAACCGCAAGCGCGCCATGATCGACTCGACGACACCGATGGCGATGGCCAGGAGCAGGGTCGCGGCCACGAAGACGCCCCACGAGGCCCAGGGGTCCATTCCCCCGAGCGGCATGGCGACGCCGAGGACCATCGCGCCGAAGACGAAGAGCTTCATCGCCGCCCCGTAGAGGATCATGCCGAAGGGGGGGCCGCTGTGGTCGAGCACCATGACCTCGTGGATCATCGTGAGCTCGAGGTGCGTGTTCGGGTCGTCGAAAGGGATGCGGCTGTTCTCGGCGAGGAGGACCACGAACCAGCTCACCACCACCGCCCCCAGCGCGGCGCCCGCGCTCGACCAGGTCGTGGCCACTGTCGGGCCGAGCATCCCCGAGAGGGAATAGGAGCCCGAGGCGCGAGCCAGCACGAGGAACCCGAAGAAGACCGCCGGCTCGGCGAGGCAGGAGAAGGTGGCCTCACGCGCGCCCCCCATCCCTTCGAAGGCGGAGCCGGTGTCGAGGGCCGCGGCGATGGTGAAGAAGCGGCCGAGCCCGAGCGCGTAGGCGAAGAGGACGAAGTCTCCGTCGAAGGCGATCGGCGCGTGATGCCCACCGAGCGGGATGAGGAGCGCCGCCAGGATGGTCGTCACGAGCCCGACGGCGGGCCCGGCGAGAAAGACCCAGGTGGTCGTCTGGCTGAGCACCGTGCCCTTGCGGAAGAGCTTGGCCATGTCGTAGTAGGGCTGAAGGAGCGGCGGTCCCACGCGTCCTGCAAAGAGGGCCTTGGTCTTGTTGATCACGCCGAGGGAGAGCGGCGGAAGCAGGAAGACGAGCGCGAGATGGATGGCGAGGTGCAGGTAGGCCACGGTCATCTCCAGAGGAGGAGGACGACGAGCGTCCCGAGGATGTAGAGCAGGTAGAGATGCACGTTGCCGCGCTGGATCGGACGCAGCCGCCCGAAGAGCCGCGCGACGAAGGAGAAGCTCGGCCGGAGCGCCCGATCCAGGACGGTGTCCGGCACGTGGCTGTGGAAGCCCTCCGGAGCCGGGAAGGGCCCGGCGAGGCGAGGCGAGTGCTGGCTCGGGCGCAGGGCCGGCGCGAGCAGGCCCACGAGCAATTCCGCGAACGAGGAGGAGGTGTACTGCATGCGGGAGGTGGGGGCCGCGTAGCCGCAGTCCCAGGTCCCGACCTCGGGTGCCGCGGCGCGAGCGCGCGCTCGTCGGGCGAGCCGCATGCCGAAGAGGGCGATCGCCACGAGGAGCGCTGCGCTCGTGGCCGAGACCCAGACCAGGGGCGCGATCCGGTTCAGGGCGGGCATCGGAGAGGTCGCGGCGGCCCCGGCCCAGGCGTTCACGCCCACGTCCAGCACGCGCGCGACGAGCGGCGCGGCGAGGCCGATGAAGGCGCAGGTCCCGCCGAGGATCGCCATCGGCACCCACATGGTCGGCCCGCACTCGTGCGCGCGCTCGGTGTCGGACGTGCGCGCGTTCCCGAGGAAGACGGCGCCAAAGACTTTCACGAAGCAGGCCACGGCCAGCGCGCCCACGAGAGCGAGCGCGGGGGCAGCCAGCGCCACGGCCATCCAGGGGCCGCCCCCCTCGGCGCCGGTACGGAAGAGTCCGAGGTAGACCAGGAGCTCGCTGATGAGCCCGTTGAGGGGCGGAAGCCCGCAGATCGCCACCGCACCCACGAGGAAGGCGAGTCCCGTGCGAGGCATGCGACGCCACAGTCCCCCGAGCCGATCAATCTCGCGCGTGCCGGTGGCGTGCAGCACCGAACCGGCGCTGAGAAAGAGCAGCGCCTTGAAGAGCCCGTGATTCCAGACGTGCAGCAGGGCCCCGGCCACGCCGAGCGCCACGAGACCGGGCCGCCCGAGGCTGCGCCCCAGCAGCGCGACACCGAGCCCCAGACAGATGATGCCGATGTTCTCGACCGAGTGGTACGCGAGCAGGCGCTTGAGGTCGTGTTGCCCGATGGCGAAGCCCACGCCGAGAACTCCGGAGACCACCCCCGCGCCGATGAGCGCGTAGCCCCACCAGAGCGGAGGCAGCTCGCACGAGGCCGTGAGACGCACGAGCCCGTAGATCCCCGTCTTGATCAGCACGCCGGACATGACCGCGGAGACGTGGCTCGGTGCATTCGCGTGCGCTCCGGGCAACCAGATGTGGAGCGGCATGAGGCCGGCCTTGAGGCCGAAGCCGCACAGGCCGAGCACGAAGATGGCGTCGCGCAGGGGCGAGGCGAGGGCGCGGGGCCACGCGTCGAAACTCAGCGACCCTCCCGCGGCGCCGAGGAGGGCGAACATCGCGAACAGGCAGAGCGTGCCGGCGCGGGTGGCGAGCAGGTAGACGAAGCCGACCTCTCGCGCGGTCGGCTTCTCGTCCTCGGTGCTGACGAGCAGAAACGCGGAGGCCGCCATGATCTCCCAGCCCACGAGAAAGAGCACCGCGTTCCTGGCGATCACGAGCAGCAGCATGCCGGCGGTCACTGCGCCGAAGAAGGTGCGCAGCTTGCGCCCATTGTCGCGGTGCCCGCGCTGCGGCCAGTATTCCAGCCCGTACCAGGCGCCGAGCACGGCGAGAACGGCGATCTGGAGCACGAACATGGCCGAGATGGCGTCGACGCGAATGACTAGCTGCCCCCCCGGAACGAGCCAGGTGACGGCGAGCTCGTTCGACCAACCGAGCGCGAGCGCACCCACGGCCCCGAGGCAGGCGCACACGCCGGCGAGGGTCATGAGTCCGACGAAGAGGCGCTCCCCCGCGCGCCCGTCGCGGGGACGAAAGAGTCCGGGCACGCCGGCAAAGCCCGCGAGTACGATCGACGCGATGAGAAGTTTCTCGCTCACCAGCTCGACCAGTCGCGAAGCGCGACCCACGTGAGCCCACCGACCAGCGCGGCGAGCACGTAGACGAGGTAGATGTTCAGGTTGCCCTGCTGCAGAAACCTCAGGCGCGAGAACTGCTGGCCGGTGCGGAGCAGGAGCGGTTCGTAGACTCCGCGGGTGAGCGGGTCACCCCCGTCGCTGTCGAAGGATGCGTCGGCGGGGAAGACTCCCTCCGGCGGTCGCACGCGCAGCTGGCCGCGGCACCAGCGCGGCAGGGCCCGCGCGGTGAGAAACTCGGAGAAGCCGCGCGCGGAGTACTGCATGCGGGAGGTGGGAGCCGCGTAGCCGCAACCCCACGTCTCGCGGAGCTGCGTTCGGTCCACGCGCCGGAACACGAGCGCCGTCGCCAAGGCGATCGTGGCGAAGAGCACCAGATTGACGATCACGAGCGGGGAGAGAAACCTCGCGGCGGCGCCGAGGTCGAGCCCGGCCGCCGGGTAGAGCTCGGCGAGGACCTGCGTCTGGGCCGACACGAGGGCGGGAGCTGCCACGGCACCGACGACGCACGCGGCAGCGAGGATCCACATCGGCACCGTCATCCCTGCGGGAGACTCGTGGGCGTGCGCGGCGCCCTCGTCGCGCGGCGTGCCCAGTAGGACGACCCCCACCAGCCGCACGAAGCACAGCAGCGCCAGCCCCCCGACGAAGGCGAGAGCCACCGCGCCGCCCATCGCCACCAGGCTGGACGGCGACCGCCCCGACATCCCGAACTGGGTCAGCCCTCCGTAGAGCAGCCACTCCCCGGTGAAGCCGTTGAGCGGCGGGAGTCCGGCGATGGCCACGGCACCGAGGATGAGCGCCCGGCCGGTCCAGCGCATGCGGCGCAGGAGACCTCCCAGACGTTCGACGTCCTTCGTCCCGGCGCCGTGCACGACGCTGCCCGCGCCGAAGAACATGAGCCCCTTCATCGCGGCGTGGTTCCAGATGTGGAGCAGGCCGCCGGCGAAGCCCATCGCAGCGAGCCGCGCGTCGCCCCGCGCCTGCGCCCAGTAGCCGAGGCCCAGGCCGACGAGAATGATCCCGACGTTCTCGACGCTGGAGTAGGCCAGGATGCGCTTGAGGTCACGCTGGCCGAGCGCGAGGGCGATGCCGAGGAAGGCGCCGATGACGCCGAGGAGCATGAGCACGACGCCGAACCAGGAGCCCGGAGTGACGAGGAGCGTCGTGCGAAGGATCCCGTAGAGTCCCAGCTTGATGACCACGGCCGACATGAGCGCCGAGACGTGCGACGGGGCAGCCGCGTGGGCCACCGGCAGCCACACGTGAAGTCCGACGACGCCCGCCTTGACGCCGAAGCCGATGAGCGCGAGCACGAGGATCCCCGCGGTGCCGGAGGGGGCGCCGCGCCACGCGCCGGCAATGGAGGCGAAGTCGAGCGAGCCGCCGCTCCGCGTGCCGAGCGCGAGAAACAGGGCGAGCAGCGCGACGACCGCGACGTGCGAGGCGATGAGGTAGACCAGCCCCGCGCGCCGGACCTCGGCCTCGCCGTGATCGACGGTGACGAGGAGATAGGCGAGGAGCGTCATGGCTTCCCAGGCCACCAGAAAGAGCAAGGCCTGCCGGGCGACGAGCACGAGCGTCATGGCGGAGATGAGCAGGTTGAGCTCCCCGCCCTGCGTGGGACGGGGGCCGAGATAGCTGCGGCCGTAGACCGCGCACAGTGCGCCGACGACGAAGATCGGGGCCAGGAAAAACGCGCTCAGCGGGTCGATCCCGAGGAGCAGGGCTCCACCGGGGATGCGCCACGGCGCGGCGATGGCGGCCGAGACCCCACCGCGCAGGACCTGGACCACCGCAAAGAGGCCGAGCGCGCCACCGGCCACCGCACCCAGAACCGCGACGGACGTCGCCGCGCGCGGGACGCGATGCAGGAGCAGCGCGAGGACGCCGGTGCCAGCGATCGCTCCGGCCGCGATGAGGACGAGCGCAAGAGGGCTCACGTCAATCGGCTCCCTCGGCGCGATGGGGTGGCGGCTCGGGCGGAGGAGCCACTTCGAGCCGTCCCGCCTCCGCGGCCAGCTCCTCCGTCGTCGCACGGCGCTCGACCGCCGCGCGAAACGCCGGGTCGAGGAGCGCGCGCCCCAGGCGCACCAGCATCTGCAGGTGGGCCCGGACGGTGGGACTCACGATGAGGAAGATGGTCTGGATCTGCGTCTCATCGGGTGCGCCGGAGGCCACGGGCGATCGTAGATGGGACACGCTCACGGTAGGAGCCACGCCGGGCGCGACGATCGGTTGCCGGACGCGCGGGATCGCGATCCCGTGACCCACGGCCGCCGAGACGGCGCTCTCGCGGGCCGTCAGCACCTCGACGAGAAACTCGCGGTCGAAGCTCGCCGGCGTCGGCGTTCGCTCCACGGCCGCGCGCAGAGCCGAGTTGCGATCGGTACCTGGCACGTCGTGGTGGACCCCGCCCACCCGGAGGGCCTGCATCAGGCTGGGGGTGCGGTCCTCCGCGTCGAGGTTCGCGTCGAGCGCCTCGGGCGAGATGGGGAGCCGGCGCACGATAGCCCACTCGAGGAGGTCGGTACGATTGAACCGCACCTGATGGCGGACGCGTTGAAACGGGATCTCCGCTTCCCCGACCCAGCGGTAGACCTGGCGTTCGGTGACCGCGAGCAGCGCCGCAGCCTCGCGCACGGTCAGAAACATCGGGACGCCTCCGGCCACCTGCGTCGTCCGAGCGTCGGAGCTGGAAAGGCCATCTAGCGTTGACCTCCGGACGCGGGATCGGACGCCTTGAGCGCCCGGTGCAGCGTCTCCACGAGGCCCGTCCAGCCATCGCCCGTCGGAGGCACCGTGGCGACGCCGAGGCGTGCGAGCACCTGGCCGAGCTCGGGCGACACGGCCGGCGTCAGAGCCACGATCGGCAGCGCGGGATGGGCGCGGCGGACTTCGGTCAGGATCGCGTTCCGCACCCACTCGGTCTCCGGGAGTTGGATGAGAAGCAGGTCCGTTCGTCCGGCCATGAGATGCGGAGCGGCCTCGAGGAAGGTGCGCGAGGTCGCGACGTCGAAACCCTCGCTCACGAGCCGCGAGCGCAGGGACTCGGAGGCCGCACTATCCTCGTGAAACAGCAAAATGCGCGTCAGCCTGGGCACCCATCGCCTCTTACGACAACAACGCCATCGCAGGGCATCCTACCCCTGTTATTGACAACGGACGTATTTCTACGTAAGGAAACGTAAGGTGTCAAGTTTGGGCCCTCAGGCGGTCCTGGTCTCGGCAAAGGAAGGTGGTGTGGATGGAAGACCGCCTGATGACCATCAAGCAGCTCGCCGCGTACTTGAACGTCAACGAGCGCACGGTCCTCAAGCTGGTGCAGGAGGGCACGCTGCCGGGCGTCAAGGTCGGAAACCAGTGGCGCTTCCGGAAGGCGATGATCGACACCTGGCTCGACGACCAGATGCTCGGCATCACGCCGCGCTACGTGGAGTCCGCCCGGCCGGAGGTGCCGCGTCGGATGCTCGCGCTCGCGAGCTGCTTCGAGCCGGCCCACGTCCTGCCCGAGCTCGCGGGTAAGACCAAGACCTCCGTCATCGTGGAGCTTGCCGCGCATGCCCAGCAGCTCGGGCTGGTCCGCGACGAGACCTGGTTCGTCGGAGCGCTCATCCAGCGCGAGAACGTGATGCCGAGCGCCATCGGCAACGGGCTCGCGTTCCTCCACACGCTCAGGCGGCATCCCGAGCAGGTGGTCAAGCCCTTCATGGTGCTCGGGCGTTCACGCACCGGGGTAGACTTCGACGCCCTGGATGGCAAGCCCACGCACCTCTTCTTCGTGTTCGGTCTGAAGTACGACGCGCTCCACCTGCCCTGGCTGGCCAAGCTGGTCCAGATGCTCTCGCAGGGGGAGGTGGTGCCTTCGCTGCTGGCGGCAACGGATGCGGCGAGAATCTACGGGCTGCTGGCCGACGCCGAGCGCAAGCTGGAGCCGGCGCTCACGGCCGGGGGGTGAAGGGTGTCAACCCCGGAGGGCCGAAACCACGGAGGGCCGAGACCAACCCCGGAGGGCCGAAACCAACCCCGGAGAGCCGAGACCACACACGGATCTGCCCGAGGAGCTGCTGGGCGGTGGGTGGCGAGAGGGGCCAAGCCGAGTGACCCGGCGCCGTTCGGCGGGAGGACTGTGCGGCCTCACGCCTCTGCTCAGCGTGAGACGGTCACGCGCAGAAAGGTCGCCGGGATGGAGGTCGAGCTGGTGCTCGAGCTCTTGTTCTGGCTGGTGAAGAGCGCATCGAGCTCCCGCTTCAGGTCGTCGGCTCGACCATTCTTCTCGGCGGCGGCGAAGGCATTCATGGTCGGGCCGTAGTACCTCCGGAAGGCGTCGACGAACTCGACGGGCGTTCCAGCAAAATTGAAGGTGTACGTGTCTCGAGCGAACGAGATCTCGCTCTTGGAGATACCGGCCCCCCCGAACCTCTCGACCACGTTGTCCTCCACTCCCCAGGTCATCGGGCTGATGAAGCCCTCCGGCGGCGGCGGGGAATACGACGAGCTGATCTTCAGGATCTGCGCGACGAGGGTCGGGTCGTTGGGGATCCAGTTCCCCATCACGATCCGACCACCGGGCTTCGTTACGCGTACCATCTCCTTGGCCACGTCGAAGGGCCGCGGCGCGAACATCGCGCCGAAGCTGCTGACGAGGAGGTCGAAGGACCGGTCCGTCAGGTCGTGCAAGTTGGACGCATCTCCTTCTTGAAACTGGCAGTTCGTCAGGCCTTCCGCCTTCGCGCGTTTGTTGCCCGCGGCGACGAGATTTCTCGCGATGTCGACGCCCCGCACGTCCGCGCCGAGTCTCGCCGCTGGAATCGCCGTCGTTCCATCGCCGCATCCGAGATCCAGCACCTTGAGGCCCGTCGTGACTTCGAGCCTCTTGACGAGCGCCTCACCGCTCTCTCGCATGGTCTCGGCGATGCGCGTGAAGTCGCCCTTCTCCCAGAGCGCCTGGTTCGGATTCGCTAGTTGCTCCTGCTTCGTTTCCGACTGCATGTCCGCCTCCCTTGTCCGTGATCGGCAAGCATCATGGCTTGCGCGCGAAAACATTAACCCCCACGACGCCGTACTTCCGGGCGATGCGCTCCTTGCTCGTACCGCGGAACGCGTCGAACCGCTCCTTCAGCTCCACCTCCGAGAACCCGACCCTCGCGAGGACCTCGACGAGCTCTCCCTCCGGGAGAGCACCGGCAATTCAGCCAGTCCAGAGGTCGATGTCTCTTCGAACCGACTCGGAGAGCTCGTGGCCCACGATGATGTCCGCGTAGAGGAAGCGCCCGCCGGGCTTGAGGACTCGAAAGACCTCACCGTAGGCGACCGACTTGTCCGGCGTCAGGTTCAGGACGCCGTTCGAGAGCACCACGTCCACGCTCGCGTCCTCGAGCGGAAGCGACATGGCGTCCCCGAGGCGCACCTCGACGTTCTCGAGGCCCGCAGCGCGAGCAGAGCCACGCGCCCTGTCGGCCATCGATGCCGTCATGTCGACACCGATCGCGCGGCCGCGGGGACCGACGGCCTTCGCTGCCAGGAGCAGGTCCATGCCCGCGCCGCACCCGATGTCGGCCACGGTCAGCCCTTCGCCGATCGGACCGAGCCGGTGTGGGTTCGCGACGCCGGCGAACGAGGCCGTGGTCTGGTCCGGCAGCGCCGCCAGAGTCCCGCGCTCGTACCCGAGAAGCTCTGCCGCATAGGCGGGTCCCCGGTGGAAATGGAAGTCGCCCGCGGGATCCTCCGCGACGCGTGCATAGATGGATTGGATCTCGTCACGAAGCCTTCGAGTGTCGAGATCTATCGGACAGGCGATGGCCATGCTGATTCACTCCTCTCCCCTTTCGGCAACGGGGTTCTCGAGCCAAGCGTTTCGGTCATCCTCACCGCTGCGAACACGCCCGAGGCGAAGGTCAGCGCGGCGACGATCCACATCGCGCCCTGCAGCCCCAACGCATCGGCCGACACGCCCGCCACGACCGCGCCGACGGCGTAGCCCAGATCCCTCCAGAGCCGGTACACCCCGACGGAGGAGGCGCGCCACGAGGGGTGCGCAACGTCTCCGATGGTGGCCAGCAGCGTCGGATAGACCATCGCGGTGCCGACCCCGAGAGACGCAGCCCCGAGGGCGAAGCCACCGAAGCTGGACGACAGGATCACGATCGCGATGCCGGCCGCCTGAACCCACATCCCCGCCGCGATGAGCCACTTCCGACCGAGAACGTCGGATAGCGCGCCCGTTCCGAGCTGAAGGACGCCCCACGTTGCAGGATAGACGGCAGCGAGGACGCCGATCTGCTCGAGGCTGAGACTCGCGGTCGCGAAGAAGAGCGGGAAGAGGCCCCACGCCGTCCCGTCGTTGAGGTTGTTGACGAGCCCCGCCTGGCTGACGCTCGAGAGGTTTCGGTCAAGGAGCGTCGTACGCCAGAAGACCTCGACTTGCGTTGGTCGAGCGTCCGTCCCGTGCTCACGAAGGCGCGATTCGTGTGTCGCGTGGTCCTTGGTCTCGCGGATGACGAGCGCGGAGAGCGCGAGACCGACAGCGACGAAGCCGATGCCCAGGGAGAAGGGCAGTGGCCGCAGGCCGTAGCTCGCGGCGAGCCACCCGGTCGCGAGCGCAGATGCCGCGACGGCGAAGTACCCAGCGAATTCATTCAAGCCCATCGCGAGGCCTCGATTCTTCGCTCCCGCGAGATCGATCTTCATGATGACCGTCGTCGACCAAGTCAGCCCTTGGCTCGCGCCGAGCAACAGGTTGGCTAAGAGGACCCAGCTCCAACTCGGCGCCCACATGAGCAAGAAGGGAACGGGAGCCGCGATCACCCAGCCCGCGACGAGAACATGCTTGCGGCCCATCCGATCGGAGAGGCGACCCGCGAGATAGTTGGCTAACGCCTTCGTAACGCCGAAGACGACGATGAACGACAGGATGGCCGCCCGAGCGGCGAGGTGAAAGTCGTGCTCCGCGATCGCTGGCAGGATGGTGCGCTCCATCCCCACCATCGCACCGACGAGGGCGTTGACGACCACGAGCAGCGAGAACTGCGCGAGGTTCTCACGGAGGCCGAGACGAACGGTGCTCACGGCCGCGGCCCCGACCGGCCTTGGTTCGTCAGGAGCGTACGATCCATCTCGGCAGGCTTCGGCGCCACGTCGGCCAGGGCGTCCACGAACTCGGCGCGCGTCTTGGCGAGGAGCGGGTTCCAGCGCTTCTCGAAGGCCGTCGTGCTCGATGGCTTGCCGCTCATGCCGGCACCGCACGCCGAGCCCGCGAAATGGCCGGGATAGATCTCGGTGTTGTCAGGCAGCGTCAGGAGCTTGCTGTGGATGCTGGCGTGCAGCTCAGCAGCGTTCTCTCGCGCGCGCCCCGGCAGGTCGGGGCGACCGACAGCGCCGACGAACAGCGTGTCCCCCGTGAGCACAAACCATGGCTCGGGTCCACGCCCCATGTCGGATACGACGAGGCACACGCTCTCCGGCGTGTGGCCCGGCGTATGGAGCACCTTCACGCGCGTATTGCCCAGCTCTACCTCCTGTCCGTCGCGCAGCGGCTCAAACGGGATCGCCACGTCCGCTGACTCGTGCAGGCAGTAGGCCGCGCCGACCTGCTTGGCGAGCGCGGGACCGCCGGAAAGATGGTCGGCGTGAACGTGGCTGTCGATCACGTGCGTGATCCGCATCCCCTTCGAGGCGGCGAACGCGGCGTAGGCATCGACGTCGCGCTCGTGCGCGTCGACCACGGCGCACTTGCCAAGACCTCCGCATCCGAAGAGGTATGCGGCGCAGCCGGTTTCGAAGTAGTAGTAGGGACGAAAAATCATCGCTCGACTCCTCTACAGCCCGGCCGCGCCAGGCACTTCGGCGGTACGTGCAGCCACGCCCCGTCTCTTCTCCAGCGCGTTTTGCAGCGCGACGCCGGCGAACAGTCCTGTGGCGACAGCCATTCCGCCCAGGCGTCCTTCGCCGATCATCGCGGCGACGGGGCCCGGGCAAGTGCCAGCGATGCTCCAACCGGCTCCGAAGAAGACGCTGCCAACGAAGTGCCGCGCACGTGGTCGCTCGACCGTCCAAGCGATTGCTTCGCCGGTCACGACTGTACGGACCTTCGCGAAGCGGAGAACGCGCACGCCGATGCCCGCGACGACGACCGCCGCACCCATCAGGAGGAAGACGTCCGCCTCTTTGAGCAGCAACATCCTGCGGATGACCTCGGGATCCGTGAGGTGCGCCCAGGCGATCAGGAATCCGGCTGCCGACCCGAACAGCAGACCAGCTAGCTTGCTCTTCATGGCTTCCCTCCGATGACCAGCGCGAACCCGTGCGCCAGCGCCACGGCGGTGGCGAAGAACGTCATGCTCGCAGCGATGCTGGCGGGCGACCCGAGGGACATGCCGCTCATGCCGTGGCCCGAGGTACAGCCCCCTGCGCTTCGCGCTCCGAAGCCCATGACGATCCCGGCGATGAGGAGGAGCGCGAGCTGTCCTGCGGGTGCCGCGGGCAGGAGGCCTCCCGCAGTCCCGTAGGTGAGTTCTGGTGAAAAGCGACCCGCTGCGACGGTGTACGCGAACCCGCCGACGACGAATCCGAGCAGTACGAAGGCGCGGAAACCGAGCCGAGTCGGCCTCGACGCGTTCTCCGCGAGGTCGATGTAGCCACCGAGTGCTCCGAGGGGCTTGTTCAGTGTGACGCGCAGCCCGAGGATGACGAGCCCGAGCAGGGGACCGGCGATGTACCAGGGACCGCGTTCGAACATCATGCTCAGCCTCCTTCCTGCCCGGTCTCGGACTCCACCGGCAGGCCCGCTGCCTTCCACTCCGGGAAGCCGTCCGTGAGGCGCCGTGCGCGCCGCCCCTTCTTCCGCAGCACTTCGACCGCGCGATCGGCATAGATGCAATACGGGCCGCGGCAGTACGCGACGTACTCCTTGCTCTTGGGCAGCTTGCGCAGGCGCTCTTGGAGGTCTTCGAGCGGAACCGAGATCGCCCCGGCGATGTGGCCCGCGGCGAACTCGTGCGCGGGTCTCGTGTCGAGAATGACGACGTCCCCTTTGCGGGCCCTCTCGAGCAGCTCCTTCATCGGCACCGGCTCTGGATCGGAGCGATCGCCGAAATGTTCGCGGACCAGGCGCTCGAGCTCGGCGAGCCGCCTCTCTGCCACCGTGCGCACCGACCTGCTCAGCTCGAAGACCGCCGGATCGGCGAGGCGGTAGTGGACGAAGAGACCTTTCCTGCGACTCTCCACGAGCCCGGCTTCGCGAAGCGCCTGAAGGTGCTGGGACGCGTTCGCCATCGTCAGGCCGCTCTCGGTCGCTAGGGCATCGACGGTCCGCTCACCCTGCGCGAGAAGCTCGAGGAGCTCGAGGCGGTGCGGATTTCCGAGCGCTTTTCCGACGCGCGCGAAGAGTCCGTAGAGGCGGTCCTTGAAGACGCGGTGCGCGGCATCGCTCATGATCAAGCAGTCTATTGACTAGTTGAGTATTACGTCAAGCGCGAATTTTCCGCTGACATTCTCGCGCGGCTCTTCGCGGGGTTCGGTTCAGCTCGACGGTTTCTGTCGGCCCAGGCTATGCCCTCCGCACCGCGCTGGGCGCTCTGGAGTGATCCCGCCGGTCAGAAACTGATCCAAACGCCGCTCGGAAACTGATCCACCCCAGGCACCCAAGTAGCGGAAGTTGCTCGGTCGGACCGACCGGCACTCCGCTGGAGGTGAACCGCCCCGGCTTTCCTGGAGGCTCCATTTGTTGAGAGGATGCAGACATGGGACGACCGAGCACGTTTTCACCAGAGGTGCGGGAGCGAGCGGTGCGGCTGGTGTTGGAGCACCGGGACGAGCATGAGTCGGAGTGGGCGGCGATCGGCTCGATAGCGGCGAAGATCGGCTGCACGACGGAGACGCTGCGGCGGTGGGTGCGGCAGGCCGAGCGTGACACCGGGAAGCGCGCCGGGCTGACGACGGGTGAGCGTGAGCGGCTCAAGGAGCTCGAGCGCGAGAATCGCGAGCTGAAGCGGGCGAACG